>NZ_RCWD01000024.1:0-91155 GCF_018448965.1 Photorhabdus hainanensis
TGAATTTCGAGACAACGTCTTCAAATTTTTCACCACAACGCTACCGGATATAGCGGACTCGCTGATGTCTAGAATTAACGACCATTTTCAGGTGCTAAAAACTGCATCTTGAAGTTTCTTGGGTATATATAATAATAGCCTCCCTATTTTCCACTTAAATATAAAGGGTGCCTGAGAACCAAGTCATAACAACATCTCAAAAGGCGGGAGTAAAAACCTCCCGCCGAAGGTTGCCTTACCTGTCGCTGGATTCGTAAGCCATGATTGCCGCAACCTCTGTATTACCTCGTTTGATATGGAGTTTACAGATTGAACCCCTGGTTATCCACGTGAATATAAGTAATGTCACACAAATAATGATCAAACTAAATATTGCGATTTTTTGCGGCTTCATCGCCTTCTCTCCTTGCTTTTTTTCAGGTAAGAGGCTAGCCTTATGTTGTCATGCATAGGAACAGCCTCATTTCGATTTATAGTCGGATGGGGCTTTTCTCTTTCTGCCTGGAACATAATGCTTAAGACAGAAAGTCTCAAGCACCCGGAGGCAGTATACTTTTATTCATCTAAGATGCAAGATATTGAAAATATTTATTATGGTCACGTAATACCTTCGAATTAAATTAGCCAGCTAGTCAAGCTATTAATAAGAAAAGGAAAGAATGGTGGAGGTGGAATATATAGATAAAATTGTTTCTTAATACGTTTAATTAATTGCGTCGATTAAATAGAAACTCTATTTGCATATATAATAATAGCCCCCCTATTTTCCACTTAAATATAAAGGGTGCCTGAGAACCAAGTCATAACAACATCTAAAAGGGCGGGAGTAAAAACCTCCCGCCGAAGGTTGCCTTACCTGTCGCTGGATTCGTAAGCCATGATTGTCGCAACCTCTGTATTACCTCGTTTGATATGGAGTTTACAGATTGAACCCCTGGTTATCCACGTGAATATGAGTAATGTCACACAAATAATGATCAAACTAAATATTGCGATTTTTTGCGGCTTCATCGCCTTCTCTCCTTGCTTTTTACTAGGTAAGAGGCTAGCCTTATGTTGTTGACCATAGGAGTAGCCTCATTTCGATTTATAGTCGGATGGGGCTTTTCTCTTTCTGCCTGAAACATAATTCTTACTTAGAACATAATGCTCAAGACAGAAAGTCTCAAGCACCCGGAGGCAGTATACGTTTATTCGCATGAGAATCAAGATCTTGAAAATATTTATTATGGTCACGTAATACCTTCGAATTAAATTAGCAAGTTAGTAAAATTATTAATAAAAAGGGAATAAATGTTGAAAATGGAATATATAGATAAAATTGTTTTTTAATGCATTTGATTAATTAAATAGAAAATATATAATAACAACCTCTATTTTACATCTCCGGTTAACGATGTTGCACTTATTATGTGAATCCAAGAATGGCAGAGTTTCAGTAGCTTTAATTTATGCTTAATGCCGCTTAAATATGAAGGGTGCCTGAGAACCAAGTCATAACAACATCTAAAAGGGCGGGAGTAAAAACCTCCCGCCGAAGGTTGCCTTACCTGTCGCTGGATTCGTAAGCCATGATTGCCGCAACCTCTGTATTACCTCGTTTGATATGGAGTTTACAGATTGAACCCCTTGTTATCCACGTGAATATGAGTAATGTCACACAAATAATGATCAAACTAAATATTGCGATTTTTTGCGGCTTCATAGCCTTCTCTCCTTGCTTTTTATCAGGTAAGAGGCTAGCCTTACGTTGCTAGGCATAGGAGTAGCCTCATTTCGATTTATAGTCGGATGGGGCTTTTCTCTTTCTGCCTGGAACATAATGCTCAAGACAGAAAGTCTCAAGCACCCGGAGGCAGTATACTTTTATTCATATAAGATGCAAGATATTGAAAATATTTATTATTGTCACGTAATACCTTCAAATTAAATTAGCCAGCCAGTCAAACTATTAATAAAAAGGGAAGAAATGTTGAAAATGGAATATATAGATTAAATTGTTTCTTAATGCGTTTAATTAATTGCGTCGATTAAATAGAAATTTAATTTGCATATACAATAATAGCAATCCCCATTCTTTATCTCCGGTTAACGATGTCAATTTTGTTTGACTGCTATGTCTGACTGCTATTTTCATACCGGTGAAGGAGTCATTCTCCGGTGTGTCTGAAAACTCACATTAAATTGGTATTTCTAATGAACTTTTTGTGCTTTTGTTTTACGCCAATAAGTAAAAGATAGCACAATTGATCAAACTAATAATTTATAGATAAAACAGTAAATTAAAGAGATACCTTCATATGAAATGAACATAAATTATCGTATTCGAATAAAATTTAACCTTGTTAAGGTATATCCTCTTAAAACAAATGGTTGAAGTGATAAAGGTTATCATTACCATTATACGGAAGGAGAGCACTCCGATAACGGCGGCAAAAATAGCTATAGAACAAATGTGAGGCCAACTATGACAAACAGTGTTGAAACCTTTTCTCTAAATGAGACCGCATGGCAAGGAATTACCATCACCACGAGAGCCGCAGCGCAGATCCTAAAGTTGATGCAGCAAAACCCACAAAGCAAAGGATTATATCTGGGGGTTAAGCAGTCAGGATGTGCCGGCTTTGGCTATGTGTTTGAGATGGTTAACGAACCCGCGCCTGATGATCTAAGGTATGAAAATGAAGGCGCGTGTCTATATGTCCCTTTGAAAGCCATGCCCTTTATTGATGGTACTGAAGTGGATTTTGTTCGTGAAGGTTTAAATCAGATATTTAAATTCAATAATCCAAAAGCACAACATGCCTGTGGGTGTGGTGAAAGCTTTGGTATATAAGTGTACCAATATATGTCTCAGAGCAATGTAGAAATCAGCGATGATGTGCAGACTTGGCTTAGCGATCATCGCTATAAAGAAGGCTTCTTCACTCAGGTGGCGACGGATGAGTTGGCTAAAGGTTTGAGTGAAGAAGTTGTGCGGGCTATTTCCGCAAAACGCAATGAACCCGAATGGATGCTGGAATTTCGGTTGGAGGCTTATCGCCATTGGTTAGGAATGGAAGAGCCTCATTGGTTGAAAGCCAATTATCCCAATCTTGACTATCAGGATTACAGTTACTATTCAGCACCTTCATGTGGTGCTTGTGATGATAGTTGCAATTCACAATCTGGTGCTATTCAAGAGGCAGGAGCGGAGCAAGTTAATAGCTATTTAACCGCGGAAATTGAAGAAGCGTTTGGTAAGTTGGGTGTTCCTGTACGGGAAGGTGAAGCGGTTGCGGTAGACGCTATTTTTGACTCCGTTTCTGTTTCAACCACCTATCGGGATAAGTTAGCGAAAGAAGGGATTGTTTTCTGTTCATTTAGTGAAGCGATACAGGAATATCCTGGATTGGTCCGTAAATACCTCGGCAGTGTGGTTGCAAGCCACGATAACTTTTTTGCCGCGTTGAATGCCGCGGTGGCTTCTGATGGTACTTTTGTTTATGTGCCAAAGGGCGTTCGATGCCCAATGGAGTTATCCACCTATTTTCGTATCAACGCTGCGAAAACGGGACAATTTGAGCGCACTATCCTGATTGCTGATGAAGGCAGTTATGTCAGCTATATAGAAGGATGCTCCGCGCCGGTGCGTGATAGTTATCAACTTCATGCCGCTGTTGTCGAAGTGATTATCCATAAAGACGCCGAAGTGAAATATTCCACGGTACAAAACTGGTTCTCAGGTGGCGACAGTACAGGAGGGATTCTCAACTTTGTCACTAAAAGAGCGTTATGCGAAGGCGAAAATGCCAAGATGTCTTGGACGCAATCGGAAACAGGTTCCGCAATTACCTGGAAATATCCCAGTGTGATCTTGAAAGGAGATAACTCGATTGGCGAATTTTTCTCCGTTGCTCTGACTAACGGTACTCAACAGGCAGATACCGGCACCAAGATGATCCACATTGGCCGTAACACTAAATCGACCATCATTTCAAAGGGCATTTCTGCCGGTCGTAGTCAGAATAGTTATCGTGGGCTGGTCAAAATATTACCGGGAGCAGAAAACGCCCGTAACTATACCCAATGTGACTCCATGTTGATTGGTACTGAATGTGGCGCGCATACATTCCCTTATATAGAAGTACAGAACAATACGGCGCAACTGGAGCATGAAGCGACAACCTCTCGCATTGGTGAAGATCAATTGTTCTATTGTTTGCAACGTGGCATCAGTGAAGATGATGCGATTTCCATGATTGTTAATGGATTCTGTAAGGATGTGTTCTCTGAACTTCCCCTTGAATTTGCCGTTGAAGCACAAAAATTGCTGGCGATCAGCCTTGAACACAGCGTCGGATGAGCTTTCCCTGTTTCCCTTTTTTATGACAGAACGTTAAGTCGTTCGAAGGCATGTAATATGTTAAGTATTAAAAATTTACGAGTTAGCGTTGAAGGTAATGAAATCTTAAAAGGATTAAACCTTGAAGTTAAACCGGGTGAAATTCACGCCATTATGGGGCCGAATGGTTCCGGTAAAAGTACATTATCAGCGACGTTAGCTGGCCGTGAAGAGTATGAAATTGATGATGGTGAAATCACCTTTAAAGGTAAAGATTTACTTGGATTTGAACCGGAAGAACGAGCCGGGGAGGGGATTTTCCTGGCTTTTCAATATCCGGTGGAAATTCCGGGCGTCAGTAATCAATTTTTCCTGCAAACCGCAGTGAATGCTGTCCGCCAGTATCGCCGTCAGGAGCCGCTGGATCGCTTTGATTTTGCCGATTTTATCGAAGAAAAAATTGAATTGTTGGATATGCCGCCGGATTTGCTGACTCGTTCAGTCAATGTCGGCTTTTCCGGTGGCGAGAAAAAACGTAATGATATTCTGCAAATGGCCGCGCTGGAGCCGACGCTTTGTATTCTGGATGAGACAGATTCAGGGCTGGATATTGATGCATTGAAAATTGTGGCTAATGGCGTGAACTCTTTACGTGATCCAAACCGCTCATTCATTATTGTGACCCATTACCAACGTATTTTGGATTATGTGACGCCCGATTTTGTGCATGTACTTTATCAAGGACGAATTATTAAATCCGGTGATTTCAGTTTGGCGAAAAAGTTGGAGGAGCAAGGTTATGGCTGGCTTATTGACCAACAGTGAAAAAGCTGAACAGGTGCGGCAGGTTGCAGAACGTAACCAGCAAGCATTAGCACGTTTTGCAAATTTATATCGTTGTCGTCATGGTGAGGATTCATCGCATGCCAGTTTGCATTGGCAACGAGTCGCTCAAACCGGCTTTCCCCAATTCAGGCATGAAGATTGGCGTTATACTCCGCTGGATAAATTGTTAAATCAGCAATACAGCAGCAAAACTTGGGAATTGACAGTAGCACAATGTGAACAACTGGCGATTCCAATGGATTGTTGGCGTGTCGTTATGGTGGATGGTTGTTTTTCACCTTTACTGAGTTCCTGTGAATTTGGACCCTATCAGCTCAATTTACTGGATAATAAAAGTGGGCTTCCGGCACCGGTACAGGGTGAGATTTTTCTGCATTTGACAGAGAGTTTGGCTCAACAGCCTTTGGTTATTACGTTAAAGGCTGGACAAGTGGCAGAAAAACCCTTGTATCTGTTGAATATAACCAGTGGTCATGGTAGCGAAGAATTGAATACCAGTCATTACCGCTACCATATTGCCGTAGGCACGAATGCGAGTGCCAGCGTGATCGAACATTTCGCCAGTATTGATGGACAGCAACCCCATATGACAGGAAGCCGATTAACTGCGGAGGTGGGGGACAATGCTCATTTTTCCCATATAAAATTGGGGGTTGAGAATAGTGCGAGTTATCACTTTGCACATAACGATATTGTGATTGGTCGTGATGCTCAAGTAAAAAGCACCAGCTTTTTATTGGGTTCTGGGCTTGGCCGACACAATACCAGTGTTAAGTTGAATGGCGAAGGGGCCAATCTGTCGTTGAATAGTTTACTGTTGCCACAAGGAAAAGAGGTCGCCGATACTCGTACTTATTTGGAACATAATAAAGGGCATTGTGAAAGTCGTCAGTTGCATAAAACCATTGTGATGGATCAGAGCAAAGCGGTATTTAACGGCATGATCAAAGTGGCGCCTCATGCATTGAAAACTGACGGACAAATGACCAATAACAATTTGTTGCTAGGTAAACAGGCAGAAGTGGATACCAAGCCCCAACTGGAAATTTACGCTGATGATGTGAAATGCAGTCATGGTGCGACCGTTGGTCGGATAGATGAAGAACAACTGTTTTATCTGCAATCACGCGGTATCAACCGACATGATGCAGAGCATATGATGGTATTTGCTTTTGCTGCTGAACTGACTGAATCTATTGCAGATGAATCCCTGAAAAGCGCGGTGATGAAACATATTAAGCACCGCTTAGCGGGGGTGGAAAAATGACTTTTTCTGTAAAAAAGGTGCGACAAGATTTTCCGGTATTAGCTCAACAGGTTAATGGACATCCACTGGTTTATCTTGATAGTGCAGCCAGTGCTCAGAAGCCGGTTTCGGTTATTGAACGAGAAAGTGAATTTTGTTCACACCAGTATGCGTCAGTTCACCGGGGAATTCATACCCTGAGTTCTGCGGCTACTCGGATGGTTGAAAATGTGCGTCGCCAAATGGCGCAATTTATTCATGCTCGAAGTGATGAAGAGATTGTGTTCGTCAAAGGTACGACGGAAGGGATTAACCTGGTTGCTAACAGTTATGGCCGCAAATTTATCAATAGCGGCGATAATATCGTTATTACTGAAATGGAGCATCATGCCAATATCGTTCCGTGGTATATGCTGGCGGAACAGATTGGTTTTGAAATCAGAATATGGCCGTTGAATGAGAATGGCGAATTGGATCAAGCAATTTTAGCCTCTTTGATTGATTCACGTACTAAATTACTCTCTTTCACTCACCTTTCTAATGTGCTTGGCGCCGTGAATCCTGTACGTCAAATCATCAAACAGGCAAGAAAACTGGCTAATGAGCAGGGAAGTCGGTTACATATTTTGGTCGATGGCGCTCAAGCCATTATGCATAAGAAAGTTGATGTGCAGGATCTGGACTGCGATTTTTATGTTTTTTCCAGCCACAAATTATATGGTCCAACAGGCATTGGTGTGCTTTATGGGCGTAAATCCCTGCTGGATGCTATGCCGCCTTGGGAAGGGGGGGGCGCGATGATAAAACAAGTTAGCCTGCAAAAGGGGATAACCTATGCAGAGCCGCCGTGGCGATTTGAGGCGGGAACCCCAAATATTACGGGAATTATTGGGCTTGGCGCTGCTGTCGATTATGTCACTTCACTTGGGTTGGATGAAATTCAGCAATATGAACAGGCACTAATGGATTATGCAATGGCACGGTTGAAAGAGGTCAGAACCCTGAAATTGTATGGTCCTGAGCGACGTCAGGGGGTTATTGCGTTCAACCTTGGTCGGCACCATGCTTATGATGTGGGAAGTTTTCTTGATCAATATGGAATAGCGATCCGTACCGGACATCATTGCGCCCTTCCTTTGATGGAGCATTATCACGTTTCCAGTATGTGTAGGGCGTCATTGGCGATTTATACTACGCAAGAAGATATTGATGCGCTTGTTGTTGCATTGCGGCGAATAGAACAGTTACTGGGTTGACCTGGTATAGATCAAAAGAGTGTAAGGAAAAAGTCATGGCAAGTTTGCCCGACACAAATAAGTTGTTACGTAATTTTTCCCGTTGTCAGAACTGGGAAGAAAGATATCTCTATATGATTGAATTGGGGGCGAGGTTGGCTCCTCTTACTGACGAACAACGCCAACCTGAGAATTTAATCGCAGGTTGTCAGAGTCAGGTGTGGATACTGCTGAGAACGAATCACCAAAACAAAGTGGAATTTATTGGCGACAGTGATGCCGCTATTGTTAAAGGATTGGTTGCGATTGTCTTTATCCTGTTTCAGGATAAAACGCTCCAGGAGATTTTGGCTTTGGATGTGACTGAATATTTTGGAAAATTGTCTTTGGAGCAACATCTGACACCCTCACGCACGCAGGGGCTGCATGCGATGATATGCGCCATCCGAAATAGGGCAAGTAAAATGGTTTAAATACTAGTCTTACGAGTTTCTTTCACTACTGATAACATATACGGCCGATAAGGCTTCAACCTTTTACACTTAAATTTATTCGATAACCATTCAGAAGTCATTCCAGGAAGCAAGCATGAAACGAGTTTTAACGTTTATTGGCGTGTTATTGTTAAGTGGGCTAGCTAACATCGTTAGCGCCACAGAATATACTTTGCCAGCGGCCAATAGCCGTTTAATTGGCGAAAATGCGACATTGGTTGTACCCGATGATGGGCGTTCTTTGGAAGCCATTGCTGCCGAATATGAAATTGGTTTATTGGCAATGCTGGAAGCTAACCCTGGTACCGACCCTTATTTGCCTACTCCGGGTTCTGAACTGATTATTCCGTCACAAATGCTGTTGCCTGATACACCGAGGCAGGGGATTGTGATTAACCTTGCAGAACTCAGACTTTACTACTTCCCTAAAGGAAAAAATAAAGTCATCGTTTATCCGATTGGTATTGGGCAACTTGGTCGTAATACGCCAGTGATGACAACATCTGTCAGCCAGTTAATTAAAGATCCAACTTGGACGCCGACTAAGAATATCCGTAAACATTATGCTGAACAGGGGATTACCTTACCTGCGGTTGTTCCTGCTGGTCCTGAAAACCCAATGGGCTTATTTGCGTTGCGCTTAGCTGCCGGGCGCGGAGAATACTTGATCCACGGCACGAATGCTGATTTTGGTATCGGCATGCGGGTGAGTTCCGGTTGTATCCGTTTACGTCCTGATGATATTGAAACGTTATTCAACACTGTGCCCCGTGGAACGCGAGTACAAATTATCAATGAAGCGGTTAAGTATTCTATAGAACCAAATGGTGAGCGTTATATTGAAGTACACCAGCCGTTGTCTAAGAAAGAGTATGATGATCCACAGACATTACCTATTGTCCGATCAGTTGATTTGAACAAGTTCATTGATAATAGCAAAACGGATAAAAACATTGTTGAACAAGCGATAGTCCGCCGTTCTGGTATGCCGGTATTGGTAAGTAAAGGCATAGAACTTGAAACACAACAGGAGTTGCAGGAAGAGAATATCGTGAGGGTAGAGGATGATGTTAAAGGTGCTGAACAAGCAGTGAATAAAGATATATCTGAATCGTTTAAATTACCACCGTTATATCAGCCTGGGCCTATCTATCGGGAAAATTAATATTTTATTGCGGACAGGGAAGTCAGCAAATATTTATCTGACAGAATCCGATGATAAAAAACGGCGCACAGATAGACTGTGCGCCATTTTTGTACATAATTACAAAAAATTATTTTTTGTAGGAACGAACTTGATTATCCAGACGCTGATTCGCACGAGCTGCATCGTCTTTAGCGGCTTGAATGTCAGTACGTACTGCGTTCACGTCATTGCTCAGTTGATCAACTTTTGCATTCAGAGTCTGAATGTCAGAAGTCAATTGGTCAACTTTAGCAGTGCTTGAACAACCAGCCAACAGAGTAGAAGCCAGAACTACTGCACCCAGTACAATTTTAGTACGATTCATTATAATACCCTCTAGATTTAAGTTAATCTCCAAGTAGCCATGTAAGTATTACACAAAGTTTTTTAGAAAGAGAATAAATTTTTATCATGAAAACCAATTATTTCAATTTTTCTCTTTAACGAGTGGATAATTTTTATCTGAATGTAAAAAAACAAAACCGTTGAGTAACATTTTAATCAAAAAAAGCCTATTCCATGAGGGAATGATATTCTTCGAAATAATTTTAGTTAAAAATTCTTATAAATAAAAAATACAACAACCAGATCATCTTGCATCTATTGAATCATCAGGACATCTCTGTAAGGAAGCCATTTTTTATACATAAATTTAGGGGTTTTCTTAAAACAAATTTGTTAACTGAATCTTACTGTAGATGAACAACTTGACAATGTTCAGGTTGAATCCTAGGCTCAAATGCAAACTGGTAAGAGGAGTTTGTTATGTTAACTGATAAATCTAACGAATATTTTAACATCAACATTGACAACGGAGTCGCTCATTTACAACTCAGTCGTCCCGAAAAGGCAAATAGTTTGGCGCTTGGGTTCTGGAAAAGGTTTCCTGAGGCAATAGAGCAACTTAGTCGTTCAGGTGAAGTTCGGGCAATGGTGATCTCAGCACAAGGAAACACATTTTGTGGTGGGCTTGATCTGCAAATTTTTGCTTCTAGCAAAGAGGCTAATACGGCTAATCCTAATGAGCGGGAATCGATGCAGTTCAGCTTATTACAAATGCAGGAGGCGATAAGCGTATTGGAGCGTGCGCGATTCCCTGTTATTGCCGCGGTGCAAGGCGCCTGTCTTGGCGCAGGTTTTGACTTAATTGCCGCATGCGATTTTTGTTTTGCTGCTGAAAATGCGAAGTTTCGCATAGAAGAAACCAATATCGGTATGATGGCTGACTTAGGTATTCTTCAACGTTTGCAACATTTGATCCCTGGGGGTATGGCCCGCTATCTTGCCCTTACGGGAGATACGCTGAATGCGGCTCAAGCTCATGATTTGGGGCTGGTGGTAAAAGTATTCCCTTCTACAGAGGCATTAATCGAAGGCGCTCTCGCGACTGCCCGGCGTATTGCTGATCGGCCCCCAGTTGCCATTAACGGGATTAAACGAGCTATGATTTACAGCCGTGATCATGGTGTTTATGAATCGCTGCAACAAATAGCACTTTTGCAAGCTTCGATTTTTAGTCGCCAAGATATTCTGTGCTCGATTCAAGCGAAAGCGGCCGGAACAAAAAGTGAGTTCCAGAATTTAAGTGAAGTCGGTAAAGCTTTCGATGAACCATGATTAAGGAAAAGATATTGATGGCATACAAACCGTCGCGATGCATCTTGAAATCCATAGGGTATAGTGCTGTAAAATGCCATCATTGTTGAAGCTTAAGCCATTTTCTGACCGCAAGAAAACAGAGAATGGCAATCATTATCATTTCTGGCGAGGTTATAATTTTTACAAAAAAATCAACAAATTATATATATTAATAATATTCTTATTTATATAATTCTGATTTAAAATATCTAAGGCGTTGATAAAAGATTGTCTTTTTTTCATTTCATTTGACACTCTTAATTAATGTCTGGATTATAGAGATAATAGTTAATGATGAATTTTTTAATAATACTTCATTATAGATTACAATATTAGAAGATATGCTTTTGAGGCGTGAGTTAATATATTTTTCATTTCTATCAACTGAGCTTCTTGCATGTTGCGACTAAAATATGAAAACCAATAAAACTGAAGGATAATCTGTATTTACCGTTAGTTTTATGGATAGAGATCTAGGGTAGCGGCAATGCCAATGATATAAAAGATATCGAAAGAAGGAAGTAAAATAGAGCGTCTTATTATTTCATTTGAGTTAATGGTACTCGTTGTTTTTGAAATATATTTATATATGGTTATATATTCTGCCTGATTATTAAATCTGTTCTATTTAAAATGGGAGTTTTAAAAAATCAGAATTAAAAATGGTGATTTTAAATTTGTGGTTAATGGTAAATAAGATTATTTTGTCACTCATTTAGATAGATAAGATATAAATAAATTAGCAATTATAATTATTGGGAAGATAATTTGGTATTACATCAGTTGATGAAGAAAATCAGATAGTTAATGTTCTGAAATACCGCCATATTTGCGGTATCTCAGAAATAAAACAACTTATTAAATTAAAGTACGTGAACAGACGAGGTGTTGGTTGTGCCGCTTGGAACCAAGGCGCCGGATACCATAACCACGATTTCACCTTTCTCCGCCAGGCCACTGGCTAGTGCTGCTTCTTTACCAATGCGGTAGAAATCGTCGGTAGAGGCGATTTCTTTAACAATTTGGGTAGAAACGCCCTTAACAAGCAGTAATTGGCGGGCAGTCACTTCATTCGTGGTTAGTGCCAAAATAGGGGCGCCGGGGAAATACTTACGAATGGATTTGGCAGACTTACCGCCATAGGTTGCGACCACAATCAAAGGAGCTTCCAGTTTTTCTGCTGTTTCAACGGCGCCACGGCACACCGCTTCGGTTACGCGCAGATTACGGCAATTGACGGCTTCAATACGGCTTGGCATTACGCGGTCTGTACGTTCACAAATCGTTGCCATGATAGTCACTGCTTCTATTGGATATTTACCTTTTGCACTTTCACCAGAAAGCATAACTGCATCAGTACCATCCAAAATAGCGTTAGCGACGTCACCGGCTTCCGCACGGGTAGGGCGCGGGTTTTTAATCATGGAGTCGAGCATTTGAGTTGCAGTGATAACAACTTTGCGAGCGATGTTACATTTTTGAATCATCATCTTCTGGGCGAAGATTACTTCTTCTACCGGGATTTCAACGCCCAGATCACCACGGGCAACCATGATCCCGTCAGAAGCTTCCAGAATTTCATCAAAATTGTTCAGACCTTCCTGATTTTCAATTTTAGAGATGATTTGAATATTTTCACCGCCGTGCGCTTTCAGATGTTCACGGATTTCCAGAACATCGGAGCGTTTGCGGATAAAAGAAGCGGCGACGAAATCAACACTTTGCTGGCAACCAAAGATCAAATCTTGTTTATCTTTTTCAGCTAGGGCAGGCAGACTGATAGAAATACCCGGCAGGTTAACCCCTTTATTTTCACCTAAGTCACCATTGTTCAAAACTTGGCAAATGACCTCTGACTTAGTGACTTCTTTGACTGTCATGCCGATCAAACCGTCATCGACTAGCACGGTATTACCGGGAGCCAGATCCGCAGGGAAACCACTGTAAGTGACAGCTACACGGTCTTTATTACCGATAATGGAAGTGTCAGTGGTAAAAGTGAAGGTCTGACCAGCGGTTAGAGTGACATCATTACCGCCTTCCAGCTTCATGGTTCGAATTTCCGGGCCTTTGGTATCCAGCAAAATAGCGGCTTGTTTGCCTGTCTTAGCCATAACTGAACGGATATTTTGAATACGCTGGCCGTGCTCTTCATAGTCTCCATGTGAAAAGTTAAGGCGCATAACATTCATGCCGGCATTCAACAGTTCGGTCAGTTTTTCTTCGGATTCTGTTTTTGGCCCGATAGTACAAACAATTTTGGTTTTTTTCATGACAATCTATCTACAGGTTTTAATTGGATAAAATAGTGAAACCGCCAACTTTATGGTTTGCGCAGATACCATATAGTGTTGAATGTTGCGCAACATCATTAAGGACAGGTGGCGGGGAAGACATGCGGTGCTTTTTGTGCAAGGTTAGGCACATGTAATTATGTGAGTTTATACATACGATTAATCTATAACTTTTCAGTGTTCGGCAAACTAATGAGCTGAAACCATTCAACTGTAAATTGCGCCGTATTATAGAGACTTATTTCTGTGAAATGAATCGAAAAATGATTATGTGAATTAATTATAACGATAATCTGGAAAAATGGGGCAGATCTTAACAAAGAGGAGTTATGACTCATTGCGGAAACTGCTTGTAAACAGCTAACAGTGTATTTTGACGCAGCAAGCAGATTGAGTACAACCAAGAGATAATAAAAGCAAGAAAAGAGATTTGTAGACTTGGTGCGTCCGAGTGGACTCGAACCACCGACCCCCACCATGTCAAGGTGGTGCTCTAACCAACTGAGCTACGGACGCACTAATAAGATTATGTTATCAACCAAACAATATTAACCAAATAATATTAATCAAATAATTGGTGCGTCCGAGTGGACTCGAACCACCGACCCCCACCATGTCAAGGTGGTGCTCTAACCAACTGAGCTACGGACGCAATCTAAATTGCATTGGCGACAACGGGGACGAATATTAGCGGCGAGTTAGCCTTCTGGCAAGGGAATAATACAAATTATTGTTTAACTGTTCGTATTTGCATCTACATACAGTGAATTTGTCGCTTATTCCACCAATTAAGTATTCGTCCCCGGCTTTATAGAAAATAAATCAGCGAGTTGAGCGTTGTAAAACTATCTCATCTGGCTGTTTTTGTATCCACAAAATGCGGGTAAATACCATCACTGCTGATGCAGTCAGGCCAATAATAAAGCCAATCCAGAACCCTTGCGGCCCCATAGCGGGTACGAAATAGTCAGTTAATCCCAGAATGTAACCGCTTGGCAGCCCCAAAATCCAGTAAGCGATAAAAGTGATATAAAAGATAGAACGCGTATCTTTATATCCACGTAAAACACCAGCCCCTACAACCTGTACGGCATCAGATAATTGATAAAGCGCGGCAAATAACATCAGATTCGATGCCATGATGATAACTTCAGGATTGTCGTTATACATCAAAGCGATCGGCTCTCGCAGAATAATAGAAAAAGCTGCGGTTAAACAAGCAAATACCAAACCAACCATAATTCCGGTATAGGCTGATATCCGGGCGTTATCGGTAGACTTTTGTCCTAAATTGTAGCTCACGCGGATAGTGGTTGCCGCAGCTAAAGATATTGGGAACATAAACATTAATGATCCGAAATTTTGTGCGATTTGATGCCCTGCGACAGCAGTAATGCCTAAAGGAGAGATCAGCAATGCCACTATGGCAAATAGGGTAATTTCAAAAAACATCGCCATCGCAATAGGAAAACCGAGAGCTGAAATACGTTTCAGAGTATGCCAATCTGGTGCGGCAAAACGATGTTTAGGGCGGATATCTTTTTGTGATGACGAATGTTTCACATACCAACGCATGAGTAAGAACATGGCCCAGTAAACACTAGCGGTTGCGACGCCGCAACCAACGCCACCCAAAGCGGGCGCGCCGAATTTACCGTAAATGAGTATGTAGTTAATTGGAATATTAATCAGCAATCCTAAAAAACTAATAACCATGCCTGGTTTGGTTTTCGATAAACCTTCACATTGATTACGCAGCACATGATAAAACAGGAAGCCTGGCGCACCCCACATGATTGCGTGGATAAATCCAACTGCTTTTTCGGCTAAAAGTGGATCTATATTATGTTGCCTGTCAATCAGGAATTTGCTGTTGTATAAAATAGCGATAATGATAATGGAGAGGAAAATCGCTAACCAAAATCCTTGCTGAGTTTGGTTAGCAATGAGATTCCTGCGTCCAGAGCCATTCATTTGCGCAATAATGGGTGTTAAAGCTAATAGTAAGCCGTAACCAAATAAAATAACTGGCAGCCAGATAGAGGTGCCAACGGCAACCGCAGACATATCGGTTGCACTGACGCTACCCGCCATAACGGTATCCACAACTCCCATTGCAGTTTGGGAAAATTGGGCAATAATGACGGGGATCCCTAGAGCGAGCAAACTACGCGCTTCTTTTAAATACTTCTGCACGCATCACACCTTATTTTAAAAGTAGAAAATATTAAGAAAAACGCCTGTATATAAGAAACGATTTTCGAAAAATCAACCGTTTACTAACCGGGGTATTGTATCTATTTGATACTATATTACAACAATCATGCTGAGTTTATATTCAAATGTTTAGGTGGTATTTATCAATGACAACTTGATATAAACTAATTAATAATTATACACAGTCATTAAGAGGTTCTTCTATGTTTACGGGCATCGTTCAGGGAAAGGCACCCTTGGTTGCTATTGATGAAAAGAGCAATTTTCGGACTCATGTTGTTAAATTCCCAGCTGAATTATTGCCAGGTATTGAAACCGGGGCATCGATTGCCAATAACGGTTGTTGTCTGACGGTAACCAAAATAGAAGGCGATAAGATTAGTTTTGACTTAATGAAAGAGACTCTACGTCTGACTAATCTTGGTGATTTGCAGCTAGGGGATTATGTGAACCTGGAGCGGGCGGCTAAATTTGGGGATGAGATTGGCGGGCATTTGATGTCCGGTCATATCATCACGGTTGCTGAGATAGCTAAAATTTTCACTTCAGAAAATAATCATCAAATATGGTTCCGTATCCGTGATAAGCAACTAATGAAATACATTTTACATAAAGGATTTATCGGCATCGATGGAATTAGCCTGACAATTGGCGATGTGGTTAATAATCGTTTTTGCGTTCACCTTATTCCTGAAACATTGGAACGTACAACATTGGGTAAGAAACGTCTTGGTCAGAGAGTAAATATTGAGATTGACTCACAGACTCAAGCGATTGTTGATACTGTGGAGCGCGTTCTTGCCCAGAGAGAGCGGGAACAGGTCCTCTCTCAGCAGCCAGAGACATTGATGGAAGAATGATCAATAAATGAGGAGCGACAGGCGGACCTCCACTTGTCGCTTTCAAACAGAATTAACGGCGTTAAAAAGGAGCATTGAACCAACGACGCTCCTTTTTGTGATTTATATTGCAGTGTCTTGCATATTTTGTTAACTAATATAGTTAATGTTGTTATTATTGTGTTAATGCTCTTTCTCGTAAAGCGCAGACTAATCTCCACGATGATATTTTAGAGGCTACTTTATGGAAAACCCGATTGAGTTAGATGAATGGCTTGAAGAACCTACACACGATGATGCTGTTGAAATGATGAATGCGCAAGCTGTCGTACCTTTTGGTACCGCACTTTGGCCTTAACGGTTTTTTATAATTAAGGTTCGTTATAATACTATATAAGTAAGGGGAGTCTCCCCTTACTTAAAAATAAACAGGATTGTCCTCATGGATAAAAGTCTTGAGAATATGTATCGTTGTTTATCGTATCATCCTGCGATTTCGGATAAAGTAAGAAATGATGAATGTATAAAAATATTTATCGGATCTGATACTGAGCATGGCGATATTGCGCAAAAGATGCATGTGTATAAAAAGCATTTCGATGTGAAATCTGATTTCGCTTTCTTAGAAAAAACGCCGCCAGACGATGTAAAACAAAAAATATCCGATTGTGATTTGTTTATTTTTCTTTACGCGTCATCAACATTAAAGAATGCATCTCCACAAGGGCCAGAATATCTAACCAAAATAAGAAGCTTTATTACTGAATCATGGAAGAAATCTGTACTGTTTAAAGATTATGGTCCGCATTTTATTGAAGCATTTAGTGAGCCGCCAGCATCAATAACAGAAAGGAATCAAAAACTTATTGGATTATCAAGTCGATCACAGAAGATTCAATATACAGATAATAAAGGGAACTCGATTGTAGGTTATTTAGAAAAGGACCATAAATGGACTTCCATTGATGGCAACGGAAATATTGATGTTATTCCTGGGGAAATAGCAAGTCATATAAAGAACCTTAACGGCAGTATTAGCTTTAGTGGTACCTTTTTGAGTACTGCGCCCTTTGCCATAAAGTATGGGGTTGTCAATGATATGATGACTATAAATATAAAAGAGGGTGAAATTATTGGGTTTGATTGTGAGAATGATGAATTTAGTAGAGATTTTAATTTATACCTAAATCATAATCACGGAAATAGAATTGTTGAAGAATTTGGTATTGGTACTAACACTGGAGTGAAAGCGCTTTATGGCAGAAATGCCGGTTTTGAAGAGCGGCATCCTGGCTTACATCTTGGTTTAGGTGGTGGCGTAAAAGGGAGCCATCATTTAGATTTGATATTTTCTGGTGGAAAAATAGCATTTGATCAAACCGTTTTTTTTGATAATGGTTATGTGGGTGATTTCCGTTAGTGAGAAATATACCCGTCATCTTTCAAGTTGCCTCTTTGTTGGCTGCACTCGCTCACCCCGGTCACATAGTTTGCTATGCTCCCGGGGATTCACTCCCTTGCCGTCGCGATGCATCTTGAAATCCATAGGGTATAGATATGTTGCATTGAATAAAAGCTACAGTGGAAACCTGTAGCTTTTGGTTAACTATCGGGCTACCCGTAATCCGCCTTCAATGCCTTTTAGACTGAATATGACTTGCCATAATTGAATATCGCGAGCACGAAACGCACCAGCGCAGGCATTCAGATAATAGCTAAACATGCGTTTAAACGTTGGACTATAGTTATCTTGTATTTCAGGCCAACTGGCGATAAATCTTTCATACCAGGCCATCAGTGTTCGATCATAATCTGCGCCAAAGTTATGCCAATCTTCCATAACAAAACAGTGTTTGCTGGTGTGGGCTATTTGCTCAATCGAAGGCAGGCAGCCATTAGGAAAAATATATTTGCTGATCCACGGGTCAGCGCTGGCTTTAGCTTTGTTGGAACCAATAGTATGTAGCAGGAATAAGCCATCAGGTTTCAAGTTTCTTTGAACAACGTCGAAGTAAGTCGCATAATTTTTAGGTCCAACGTGTTCAAACATACCGACAGAAACAATTCTATCGAACTGCTCATGTAAATCCCGATAGTCTTTCAGAATGATCTTTACATCCAGGTCTGTACATTGATTCTGTGCATATTTCTGTTGTTCGGCTGAAACCGTTATGCCTGTGACGGAAACGCCATAATTCTTAGCGGCATAAGCTGATAGCCCACCCCAACCACATCCAATATCCAGCAGGGTCATACCTGGAGAAAGTTCCAATTTCTCGCAGATGAGTTTCAACTTATCAAGTTGAGCCTGTTCCAGTGTTTTAGCTTGTTTCCAGTATCCGCAGGAATATTGCATATAAGGGTCAAGCATACGGGTAAAAAGATCATTTCCTAAATCATAATGCTGATAACCGACAATCCATGATCTTTTTGGCGTTTGCAGATTACGTAAGCGGGTTGTTGCGATTCTTACTATATCTTTGAGATTATTGGGCATTTTATTTTCTAATCCAGCGCGTAATACGCGATAAAAGAAAATATCTAACCGCTCACAATCCCACCAGCCATCCATATAACTTTCACCTAATCCCATCGAACCTTGTTGTAAAACTCTTTTATAGAAATTAGGATTTTTTATCTGGATATCATAAGGATTGTGACCATTAATTTGAATACCTGCTTCTTCTAGCATCTCATTGGCAATTCTCTGCCAGGAGTTAATGGCTGTTTTCGGGTTTTCAATACAGGATGAACTCATATACTCTCCAACGTTAGGGTGATGGAATACTGAGGAGCTCGTTTTAGCTAACAAAGCAGGATGCGAAGACGCAAAATGCAAAAAATAACAAAGAATCAAAGTAAAAAAATCTTAAAGATGACTAATCCATAAGTTTAATGGGGGCAATCATTGCTCCTCAAAACCTCAAATTCCAGGTTATTTGTAATAAAGATCTTTATTAAGTATAAAAGCGTAAAATTGTTTTATCAATTAATAAATAAAGGCCGCAATTAATTGATAATTAGCAGCCTTTATTGATATAAAAATTTGATTAATATCAGGAATTTTGTTCAACTGTTTGAATACAGCGATCAGCGTTTTTTTTCCACTGTATAAAATATCCTAATGTCATTGGAACAACGGTAGAAACCATGACAGTGGTTGTGGATATAAGTGGATTGCTAATAAATGCTGATACAACCAGACTGGCAATAAAACAGAGTCCTAATTGAAGCGTGTTTTGTAATGCAGTAGCTTTTCCACTGTCTTGTGGATAAGCGGATAAAGCGTTTGCTACTGCAATTGGATATGATGCGCCATTCATTGCAGCCATAAAGCAGAAAGGGATCAAAATAGTGAATAGCGTTGGCTCGCTAAATTTTGCAATCAAATAGAGCGCAATCATGCTGACAGCATAGCCAGCTAACAGATAAGGAAAAATAATCTCACTTTTTATTTTGGTTAAAATACTGCGACATCCATAACCTCCAACGATAAAGGCCAACGTTTGAGGGATATAACTCAGACCGATGTCATCGGGGGTATATCCCATTTCACCGAGAATTGAAGGGGAGCCGGTTAACCAGGCAAAAAAGCCGGCGCTGCATGATGCGAATATCAGAACGTTGCCATTAAACAGTGGTGATTTTAATAGCGTAAGGAAAGAGACATTATTTGTTTGCATTTGAATTTCACGGTTTTTGCGATTTTCTTGCAAAAACAGAGTAAAAAACAACAGTATTAATGTGATTGTCAATAAGACTAGGAAAATTATGCGCCAGCCCCCATGTTGCAACAGCCAGGCTCCCATTAAAGGCGCCAGGGCAGGGGAGAGTGCAACCAATGGCATAATCGTTGCGAAAACACGTTTGGTACGATTGGAATCGTAACGATCAATAACTAATGCTTGCCATGAGACGGCGGCTGAACAAACACCTATGGCTTGGACAAAACGCAAAACTAAAAGTTGAGTGGAGTCTGTTATCCACATCATTCCCAGACAGCCAATAGAAAACAGAGATAGGCCGGTGATAATAATCGGTTTTCTGCCAAAGCGATCTGAAAGAGGCCCCCACAAAAGTTGAGCAAAGGCGAAACCTGCAAGAAAGATGCTTAGGCTGGCGCTAATTGCGTTTGCTGATGTCCCTAATTCTTGTTGCATAGCACCGAATGCTGGCAGATACATATCAATAGCCAGATAGCCGAGCATACTCAAGCCTGCAAGGTAGAACATGAACTGACTTGAGTTTTTCATTTGATTACTCTCTTTGAATGTCATGATTGAAATAGTTTGCAGTGATAGGTAGATAACAATATTGACACATATTCTATACGTCGTGATTTTTACTTGTGAAATGGTAATATTTGCATAGTGCTGTGAAAAAAATTGAAAGGTAAAATTATGTGGTCGGAATACTCACTTGAAGTCGTGGATGCGGTTGCCAGAACAGGCAGTTTTAGTGCCGCGGCATCGGAGCTTCACCGTGTCCCTTCTGCGATCAGTTATACCGTAAGACAATTGGAAGAGTGGCTTGCCGTTTCGTTGTTTGAGCGTCATCATCGGGATGTGGAATTAACTGAGGCAGGCGCTATTTTTATCAAAGAAGCTCGCTCTGTTATCAAAAAAATGATTGATACTCGTCACCAGTGTCAACAAGTTGCAAACGGCTGGCGAGGGCAATTTAATATTGCTATTGATCGCGTTGTCAAACCAGAACGTAGTCGTCAGCTTATTCTTGATTTTTACCACCATTTTCCTGATATAGAACTTTTTATTCATCAGGAAGTGTTTAATGGTGTGTGGGACGCGTTGGTGGATAGTCGAGTTGATGTTGCCATTGGGGCGACCCGGGTAGCTCCAGCCGGGGAAAGATATAGTTTCCGAGATATGGGGTTTATGCCCTGGCTATGTGTGGTTAGCGCAGGTCATGAATTGACTCAGTTGCCGGGGCCGCTATCTGATGACCAAATGCGGCCTTATCCAAGTTTGTGCCTTGAAGATACATCTCGTAATTTACCGAAGCGTGACACCTGGAATCTGGATAACCAGCGCAGGCTGGTAGTTCCTGATTGGGAGTCTGGTCTGTCTTGTTTAAACGAAGGGCTATGTGTGGGAATGGTGCCTAAGCATAGGGTAATGCCGCTTATTCGGCAGAAGAAACTCGCCGTGCTGGAATTGGAACAGCCTTTACCAGACAGTCCATGTTGTTTGGCATGGGTACAAAATAGCCATTCTCCAGCATTAAGTTGGCTGCTTGACTATCTTGGCGATAGTGAAACTCTTAATGCTGAATGGCTTCAAGATGAATAAAGCGGGTTAACGGCGATAGTCGATAAATGGACCATCGACGACAGAGCGTCGTTCAACCAAGCGTGGATGTACTTCAATAGTTTGTGCATCTTCACGTTTGTTGATGATCCTATCCAATAACATAGAAAACGCCATTTGTCCCAGTCGTTCTTTTGGCTGATGAATGGTGGTCAATGCCGGAGAGAAATAACGAGCGTTGCGTATATTGTCATAACCGATGATAGAAATATCTTGCGGGACGCGTAATCCTGATTCATTAGCAGCGCAAATAGCCCCCATAGCCATAACATCTCCGCCGCAGAAAACCGCAGTCGGACGCTGTTTTTGATGCAGAATTTGATGCATGGCTTTATAGCCCGATTCTGGCTCAAAATCCCCCTGAATAATCCACTCTTCTTTGATCGGAATGTTGGCTTCTTTTAGCGCCTTCAAGAATCCTTGATGGCGTCCACCGCCGGTATTTCGCGCTAAGGGGCCAGGGATCGCGCCAATATCACGATGACCACGCTCGATAAGATAACGACCAGCCAGATAACCGCCGTGGAATGCGTTATCAATAATCGTATCGGTGAAGTCGCTTCTGGCTTGACCCCAATCCATGACGACCATTGGAATATTGCGATAATCTTCCAACATTCCCAACAATTGCTCCGGGTATTCTGAACACATAATCAGCAGTCCATCTACACGTTTTTGTGCCAGCATGGCGAGATAGGCTTTCTGTTTATCAATGTTATTGTGTGAGTTACATAAAATCAGCGTATAGCCTTTGCTATAACAACTGTTTTCAACGGCCTCAATGACTTCAGCAAAATAGGGGGCTTCACTGGACGTTGCCAGTAATCCGATCGATTTTGTGTGGTTAACTTTCAGACTGCGAGCGACGGCGCTGGGTGAATAATTCAGAGCCTTAATAGCAGCCCAAACGGCAGCTTTAGTATCTTCAGCGACGAAGCGGGTTTTATTAATAACATGGGATACGGTAGTGGTTGAGACGCTAGCGTGTTTAGCCACATCTTTGATCGTTGCCATGAGGTGAAAGACTCCTGACCTTTTGGTCTAAATTTAAAACGTTTTGTTAATCGCTTGCCAGTCCTTTTACACAGGGGACTGGTAATAAGTTAGCGATAAATTCTGGATTTTGTCTGATCTGGCTCAAAAGTGAAAGCAATAATCAGTGTTATAAAATGAATGGTAATCGCTATTTATGCTTTTCCTTATGTAAGGGCAATTAACCATCTCAATAGACTGGTTTTGTCGTTATAAACTTTTTATTCTGAGGAGGCTCTATGAATACCGATTTGAAACTTGGTTTATTTACTGCTGTTAGCACGTTGGTGATGATTGCCATTTTTGCCGCTCTTTGTTTGATCTTTGCCTGATTTGAGCCGATTATATGGTTTAAAAATTGGACTTTACGTTGAAAGGAAATTGGGCGGATAGTCTCAGTGGTTTATCTGCCCTTCGCCTTTGGGTGTTAAAACAGAGAGTAATGAATTAATCTGATGGTTGTTAAGCCCACCCCAGAACCAAAATCTTTCCCCGCTGTGCCGGTAAATTTCTAGTCATCCTGGCAACTTCTACGATAAATAACAGTGAAAATGGCGCCATCCGCATCAGGATAAGAAAAGATCAGGATACATCTTAGTGAGAGAAAATGGTATTCTCCGTAATATTGTGACGATGTTGGTTATCAACATAGTGTTGGTTTAAAGGAAATAAAAATGACGACTATTGAGAAGATTGAGCGCCAAATTAAAGAAAACCCAATTTTATTGTATATGAAGGGTTCTCCTAAATTACCAAGTTGTGGATTTTCTGCGCAGGCTGTTCAGGCTTTATCTGCATGTGGTGAACGTTTTGCTTACGTAGATATTTTGCAAAATCCAGATATTCGTGCAGAATTGCCAAAATATGCTAATTGGCCAACCTTTCCTCAACTTTGGGTAGCAGGTGAGTTGATAGGTGGATGCGATATTATCATTGAAATGTATCAGCGTGGTGAGTTACAAACATTAATCAAAGAAACTGCTGATAAATATCGTCCCGAGAACGAAGACGCGACAGAGTAATTTTTTAATTACTTACAGACAGATTATTATGCTATCTCCCCATATACTGATATATGGGGGGGTATTATTGCTTAAATTTAGATTTGATTGTATTAATCTGGCTGTTCAGCTAGTTATCCGTTTTTTTCTTCTGTTGCCGTCGTTAATGGCCAGCCACCAAGTTGTTTCCAACGGTTAACCATTTCACAGAATAATTCAGCGGTACGATCAGTATCATATAAAGCGCTGTGAGCCTGATGATTGTCGAATGGGATACCGGCGGTGATGCAGGCTTTTGCTAAGATTGTTTGTCCTAATACCAGACCACCTAAAGCAGCGGTGTCAAAAGTTGCAAACGGATGGAACGGATTTCGCTTTAGTCTGGCGCGTTCCGCGGCAGCCATAACAAAGCTATGATCGAAGCTAGCATTGTGAGCAACGATAATTGCCCGATTACAATGATTATTTTTTATCCCTTTACGAACCATTTTAAAAATAGCGTGTAGAGCTTCATATTCGCTCACTGCTCCACGTAGCGGATTTAATGGATCAATGCCGGTGAACTCCAGGGCTGCTGGTTCAAGATTGGCTCCTTCAAATGGCTCAATATGGAAGTGAAGCGATTCGCTAGGCGTTAGCCAACCTTCACCATCCATTTCCAGTGTAACGGCGGCAATTTCAAGTAATGCGTCTGTTTTGGCATTAAAGCCGCCAGTTTCAACATCAATAACAACAGGGTAATAACCTCGAAAACGCCCACTAAGGACGTTTGGCTCTTTTTTATCAGACATCAGATCGAGTTACCCAGAGCGTTGCTGGCATTTTTATTTTCAATCAGTTCAATTTTGTAACCATCTGGATCTTCAACGAAAGCAATAACGGTTGTACCGCCTTTTACAGGACCTGCTTCACGGGTAATGTTGCCACCGGCTTGGCGAATAGATTCGCAAGTGGCTGCGACATCATCAACACCTAATGCAATGTGACCAAAAGCATTCCCCATTTCGTAATGGTCAACCCCCCAGTTATAGGTTAACTCGATTACGGCTCCTTCGCTTTCGTCAGCGTAGCCAACGAAGGCGAGTGAGTATTTATATTCGATGTTTTCACTGGTGCGTAGCAGGCGCATGCCTAACACTTCAGTGTAAAAATTAACGGAGCGTTGTAGATCGCCAACCCGGATCATAGTATGGAGTAAACGCATAATTACCTCTAATTTAATGGTTTTACCAATATTTTTGTGCGGTAGGTCGCACAAAAACCACTAACTATAACGTGTCTTACGGTTACAGTTCAATTTTCCCATAATTATAATTTATTCTTATCTGGGTTTATAATTAAATATAGTATGTGAATTGTATAGGAAACGGGATGTGATGGCTGAGCAACTGGAGTTTTTTGCTATTCCCAGTCCTTGTCGAGGAATTTGTCAGGCTAATGAGCGAGGTTTTTGTCTGGGGTGTTATCGCAGCCGGGAAGAAAGATTTAATTGGATGAAAATGTCTGATGGGCAAAAGCGTGAAGTATTGCGACTGTGCCGGCAAAGATATTTACGTGCATTGAGAGCACAAAATCAGACAGATGAAGAACCACCTGAGCAGCCATCACTATTTTAATTAGAGATTTTTGAAGTTATTAAAGTTAACAATTCAATGATTTACTTATATAGGGTTATATTTTTGGCTAAGCTATAAATGTTCTACTATAATCTTAAGTATTTTGTTTGTTATTTTTTTATTTTTTACTTAACGAAAAGACTAAGGGAACTTATTTGAGTGTTCTTATAACTTTATGTTTTAAATGGAATTTTAAGCTCAGTTGTGTGATAAATGTAAAATAAAAGCAACATTAATGTAAAAATAGATAGCTTAGCATTTAGATGACAGCTATTCTTATAGTACTTTGAATAAAGTATTGAATGATATTTATTGGTTTCTGTCTGCTTGTATTCATAGTTCTGATAGTTTTTATGGTAAAAATATTGTATGTTAATTGTTTTGTTCTGAGTTTAAATTAAGTTTAGTTGTTCTTGGTTATAGTTACCTGAATTAGTTAGTTGCTAAGAATTTACTGTGATTATGCAGAAGTTATATATACTTTTTTAAGGCTAGTTAGCCTGATTTAGAAAAATTTGGCTGTTATGTTTAGTAGGCTAGTTTATTTAAGGAGGGACAATTGGAATCTACATTGGGATCAGATCTGGCACGGTTAGTTCGTATTTGGCGTGCTTTAATTGACTACCGTTTAAAGCCGTTAGAATTAACTCAGACTCATTGGGTAACGTTATACAATATTAGCCGGTTACCTCAGGAGCAATCTCAGATACAGTTGGCGAAAGCTATCGGTATCGAGCAACCATCTTTGGTCAGGACATTAGATCAGCTTGAGGAAAAAAAACTTATCACCCGGCATACTTGTGCCAATGATCGTCGTGCAAAGAGAATCAAGCTAACTGAAGATTCTGCATCGGTTATTAGGGAGTTGGATGGTGTTATTGAATCCACAAGAAATGAGATTCTGGAGGGTATTTCACGGGAGGAACTTGCTTTTCTTTCCACTTTAGTGCAGAAGTTAGAGCAAAATATTATCCAATTACAGAGTAGATAGTAATTACGATAGCCATGAAATGCTAACCGGATGAAAGAAGACCGCGACTTACAAAATGAAGTCACGGTTTTCTTATTTCTATATCTTATTGTCGAGGTGAAACAGTAATATTACTGCCTTGGCCTGCGATTCTTACTCGTTGACCTTTATGGAAAATAGTTTTACCTTGCTTTTGAACAACAATGATACTTTCACCACTGTCACGACGAATTTCGAGTTCCACACCTTTAGTTGTGTTAAGAGCTCCCTGAACGTTTTGGCCTGCGACACCCCCGGCGATCGCGCCAGCGGCAGTCGCCAATGTATTGCCGCTGCCGCCGCCAATAGTATTACCAACCAAGCCTCCCAGAACCGCGCCGCCAATTGCGCCTAATACATTCTCATCGCTACCCGCCTGAATATTGACAGGACGAACAGAAACAATTGTACCGTAAGAGACCGTCTGGACCTGTTTAGCCTGTCCAGCGGTATAGGTATCACCAGAGAGAGAATCGGTGTTGACACAGCCTGATAATGAAGCGACGGCAACCGCGCTAACTAAAAAGTGCTTAAACATAGTAACTCCTAATTTCGATGCCTGACTGCGGAAATCTGATAGCTTACTGGGCAATCAGGCTAACAACCGGCATTGGCAATAAGTAATAAAAGGTTTATCCAAATAGAATGCCAGTACATTAGCAATCTAGTGCTAAACATATATTAAACGTCAATAGAGATTTTTAAAAGAAATAGCTATTAATGAGAAATTCAGCATTTTTGTGAAGTTGTTTCCAAAACTCAGGTTTTATTCCTTAGTTTGTCTATTAGCCATATACAGCCAAAACCACTGCGCTTTATAGTTATTGGCGTGGTTTCTGATTTTATCAAGACAGATTTTAAGCAGGAAGGCAAATTAAATGGTTATGAAGTCAGGTCGTTATATTGGTGTAATGTCGGGGACAAGTCTGGATGGCGTTGATGTGGTGCTTGCGGCAATCAATGATAAAGTTGTTGCTCAACAAGCCAGTTATTCACATCCATTCCCACACGAATTAAAACAGAAAATTCTTGCGGTCTGCCAAGGGCAGCAAACGACATTATCAGCAATTGGTCGGTTAGATTATGAACTTGGTTCTTTATTCGCTGAAGCAGTGCGAGGCTTACTGATTAAAACAGGGTTAACCACCAGTGACATTATCGCTGTGGGATGTCATGGACAAACCGTTTGGCATGAGCCAGATGGTCACACGCCTTTCACTATGCAACTTGGCGACAATAACCGTATCGCGGCTTTAACTGGGATGACTGTGGTTGGCGATTTTCGTCGGAGAGATATGGCATATGGCGGGCAGGGAGCGCCATTAGTTCCCGCTTTTCATTTCGCCGTCTTAGGGCATCCGACAGAACGCAGGATAATTCTCAATATCGGCGGTATCGCCAATATAACGACGCTATTACCGGGATCGCCGGTCAAAGGTTATGACACCGGTCCGGGTAATATGCTGATGGATAGTTGGGTGTGGCGTCATCAGAAAAAACCTTATGATAAAGATGCGCAATGGGCGCGGGAAGGTGCGGTTAATAACCCGCTACTTAGACAAATGCTTTCTGATCACTATTTTTCACGACCAGCTCCTAAAAGCACAGGCCGGGAGTATTTCAATATGAGTTGGTTGGAGGCGCAATTAGCTAACTTTCCTGACATATCTCCAGTTGATGTCCAGGCGACACTGGCCGAGCTGACGGCAGTGTCTGTGTCACAGCAAATCATGTTGAGTGGTGGATGTGAACGTCTGTTGGTTTGCGGCGGCGGCGCTCGTAACCCACAGATAATGAGTCGACTTTCTGCATTATTACCGGGAACGGAGGTTTGCCCGACAGATAAATATGGCCTAAGCGGCGATGATATGGAAGCCCTGGCGTTTGCCTGGTTGGCATTCCGTACGATGTCAGGCGCGTCAGGGAATTTGCCCTCTGTTACCGGTGCGAGTACTGAAACCATTTTAGGGGCGATTTATCCTGTTAATAATCAATAACAATGATAAGCTGTCTGGTATTTAGTGAGTTATAAACAGAGCTACGTTAATGTCAGAACATAATGAATTTGATGTTGCAGAATTACGCCGTGAATATATTCGTGGTGGGTTAAGACGTAAAGATTTAACTAAAGAACCTATCGAACTTTTTGAGCGCTGGTTTAAGCAAGCATGTGAAGCTAAGTTGAGCGATCCAACTGCGATGTGTATAGCAACGGTTGATGAGAATGGCCAACCGTATCAACGTATTGTGTTATTGAAGCATTTTGATACAAATAGTTTGATTTTTTATACAAATTTAGGCAGCCGGAAAGCAAAACATTTGGCGCACAATAACAAAATCAGCCTCCATTTCCCTTGGTATCCTCTGGAAAGGCAAGTCTCTTTTCTTGGTAAAGCGGAACGTCTTTCTCCTGTTGAAGTGATGAAATATTTCCATAGTCGTCCCAGAGATAGCCAGATTGCTGCATGGGCGTCACAACAATCCTCTCGTATTTCCGCACGCGGTATTTTAGAAGGGAAGTTCCTTGAATTGAAACAGAAATTCTTGAATGGCGAGGTGCCTTTGCCTAGCTTTTGGGGAGGATTCAAAGTGACCTTTGATTCTGTTGAATTTTGGCAAGGTGGCGCGAATCGGCTCCATGACCGGTTTATTTATCAACGGGAAGGCGATAGTTGGCATATTGACAGGCTTGCGCCATAAATCGTGGATTATCATTTTTAATACTAGCACTTATAGTAGTAGCGTTTTATGCTATGCCGCACTCTTTTTAAGTCGCGATTTATACAACAGACAAAATACACAAATTGATGGAGTCATTAATGTCTAGCAATAACCTGATAAAACAACTGCAAGAGCGGGGCCTCATTGCCCAGGTGACGGATGAGAATGCGTTAGCAGAGAGACTGGCGCAGGGTCCTGTCTCCCTCTATTGTGGTTTCGATCCGACCGCTGACAGCTTGCATTTGGGGCATCTGGTTCCCTTGCTGTGTTTAAAACGATTCCAACTGGCCGGGCATAAACCCGTGGCGTTGGTTGGCGGGGCTACGGGTTTGATTGGCGATCCAAGCTTCAAGGCCACTGAACGTAAACTGAATACTGAAGCTACCGTTAAAGAGTGGGTAGAGAAAATCCGTAGACAGGTTTCACCTTTCCTCGATTTTGATTGTGGTGAAAATAGCGCTAAAACAGCCAATAATTATGATTGGTTTGGCAACATGGACGTTCTGACTTTCCTGCGTGACATCGGCAAACATTTCTCAGTTAACCAGATGATTAATAAAGAAGCGGTTAAACAGCGTTTAAACCGTGATGATGTGGGTATCTCTTTCACTGAATTTTCTTATAACCTACTGCAATCCTATGACTTTGCTCGCCTGAATGAAGTACATGGTGTTGAGTTACAGATTGGTGGTTCTGACCAGTGGGGAAATATTACTTCTGGTATTGATCTAACTCGCCGTATCAACCAGAAACAAGTATTTGGCATGACTGTTCCGCTAATCACGAAATCTGATGGCACTAAGTTTGGCAAAACAGAAGGTGGCGCTGTTTGGTTGGATCCGAAGAAAACCAGCCCGTACAAATTCTATCAATTCTGGATTAATACTGCGGATGCCGATGTCTATCGCTTCCTGAAATTCTTTACCTTCATGAGTCTTGAAGATATTGATGCTTTGGAAGAAGAAGATAGAAATAGCGGTAAAGCTCCTCGTGCTCAGTACGTGTTGGCAGAACAAGTTACTGGTATGGTGCATGGTGAAGAAGGGTTGTCAGCCGCTAAACGGATTACAGAAAGTTTATTCTCTGGGGCCGTTGCTGATTTGACCGAAGCGGATTTTGCTCAATTGGCACAGGATGGTATGCCGGTAATTGAGCTGGAAAAAGGTGCGGATTTGCAACAAGCTTTAGTTAATGCTGGATTAGTACCTTCTCGTGGTCAGGCGCGTACTATGATCAGTTCCAACGCTGTCGCAATTAATGGTGAAAAACAATCTGAACCTGAATATCTGTTTACTGACAGTAACCGTCTGTTTGGTCGTTACACCCTGTTGCGTCGTGGTAAAAAACACGATTGTTTGATCTGCTGGAAATAACTGATATTGCATTATAATGGGGCAACACAAATGTTGCCCTTTTTCTTACCATGACTTTAATCTTATAAACAGAAGCCAGAATAAAATATAGGCCGTCATTGTGAAAAATATTCTCTCAATTCAATCCCATGTTGTCTTTGGTCATGCTGGTAACAGTGCTGCGGAATTCCCTATGCGTCGGATGGGGGTGAATGTATGGCCATTGAATACCGTACAGTTTTCAAATCATACCCAATATGCTCAATGGAAAGGGTGTGTTATGCCGGCGAATCATCTTACGGAAATCGTTCAGGGCATTGAAGAAATTGAACAGCTTAAATCTTGTCATGCGGTACTGAGTGGATATATCGGCTCACCGGAACAGGGGAGCCATATTATCGATATAGTGAAACGGGTAAAAGCGGTGAATCCTGATGCTTGGTATTTCTGTGATCCCGTCATGGGGCACCCAGAAAAAGGTTGTATTGTTGCGCCGGGGGTGGCTGAATTTCTGTGTGAAGAAGCTCTGCCTGTAAGTAACATTATTGCACCAAATTTACTGGAGCTTGAAACACTGAGTATGCAGAAAGTGGCTAATGTAGAACAGGCTGTTGTGGCTGCCCGAACATTATGTGAGAAAGGGCCGGATATTGTACTGGTTAAACACCTTAGTCGTGCTGGTTATCGGGCTGATTGTTTTGAAATGTTATTAGTGACTAAAGAGCATAGTTGGCATGTAAGTCGGCCTTTGGTGGATTTTGGCGAACGTCAGCCGGTTGGTGTGGGTGATTTAACCAGTGGCCTGCTATTGGTTAACCTATTAAAAGGCGAGTCTTTACAAACCGCCCTCGAACATGTTGCTGCTGCGGTTTATGAAGTGATGGCAACAACGAAAGATATGGGCGAATACGAACTACAAATTGTGGCTGCGCAGGACAGAATGGTGACTCCTGGCTATAAATTCTGTGCGACACAATTGGATTAAGATATTTAACCGTTCCACTGACATTGTGTGGAATGACATTGTGTGGAACGGTTTTTTACTCTTAAATTAACCCTTCTGCTTTCAGGGCATCATGAACACTTGGACGTTCTGCAATCTTCTTTTGATAAGCTTTAAGATGAACCAGATCAGATAGATCCAATTGCACTAAAGGCGCCCAGCTACTGAGGGTGAATAAATAAGCGTCAGCAACAGTAAAGTGCTCCCCAGCAATGTATGGCTGTTCTGCTAATACCTTATCTATATACTTGAATCTCCTGAGTAGATTATTAATAGCAACAGGACGATAATTTTCTGGTGTTCCCGGGAAAAACAGGGGTGAAAATCCTTTATGGATTTCACTGGAAAGATGGCTGATCCATTCAAGTTGATGATATCGTTCCATCGTTCCGGCTGGTGCGATTAATTTTTTGTCCGGTCTCTGGTCGGCAATATATTGGACAATAACAGCTCCTTCGGTGAGGATCTCATTGTTATCTAGCAGAAGAGTTGGTATCTGGCCTTTTGGATTAATTGCGAAAAAATCGTCGCCGTTCTCCATTTTTTTAGTTTTCAGATCAACTTTAATCATGCTGAAATCAAGTCCTGCTTCACGAAGTATGATGTGAGGTGAGAGAGAACAAGCTCCAGGTTGGTAATAAAGTTTCATGTGCCGCTCCTTAAAAGTTTCCGGTAATAGATATAATAGGACAAAGGAACTCAGTAAGGCATTGCTATAGCCTTGATATATACTATCACGACATGTGGAAATAAATGAATGATTAAATAGATATAAGGTGGTGTGATTGTATCGTGAATAATCCTTTACTGTACTCTGCTATAGAAGTGATTTATTGATTTTTTTATCATTATTTTCAAGTAGATTAGTTGTATTTATCTAGAAATTTAGGAGAAATTTTAGATGAGGTGACTTATCCAAAACTTCCCGTATTTGTGTTATATAGCATATTTTACAATTGGTTATATTATACGAAATAAATAATAGCGATTATTTATAGTTGCAAAAATTTATCTTATATTGGTTATAAGATAATTAATATATTGCTCTTGTTAAATGATTTGTAATCATAGGAAAACAAATTAAATTTATTTGTAAAGTCGTTAAAATAGACCATGCATTGTCTATAGTTTCTTGTAAAAATATCTTTTTTATTCTCTATACTAAAGTTTTCGAATAAATCTTTGTAAATGTCATTAATTGTTTTTATTTGTTCGTTAAGCCTATTGACGGAATTATTTATATTTCTAAGGCTAAATGAAACGTCTGATATATTTAAAGTGATTTCCTCCATCAATAAAGAGACCTTGTATATTTGTTTTTTATCTTCTCCATCAGGAATATTCCTTAATAGTTGTTGTATTTTTATATGTGTTTTTTCTGCGAAGTTTTTCTTACGTTCAAAATCAATTTGAGATATTTCAAAGAGTTGTGGTAATTTTGAGATGAAATCGTTTAACTTACTAAAGTCTGATTCAATTTCTTTCAACGCATGATCGACCCTAGCAATATAACCATGACCTAAATAACCACTGCTAAGTGAACCTAAATAAGTTGTTGCTTTGTGTATATTTTTAATAATTTTATCAATATCTTGTTCATCGGAATTATATGCATATTCATAATCTTCTAATGCTGATGGCCAGCGATATAATGATCCACTAAATTTATTCCAAGAATCGGTAATTTCTTGAGATAGATCATGATTTTTCAGGCATTCTGGCAATTTTATATTGGTAATTAATTTAAACATATTGGATATAATTAGAAAATCATTTTTCATTTTATGCACCTTGCTAAAATAACAAATATCATTAAATTGTATGAAATCGTGAAATATAATATTCAAACTAAAAGATTAAAATAATAACAAAACATTATACTGAAAATATTTAATAGGAAATATTGTACTGATAATCGATTTTATGAAATTAAGTTATTGATTATATTAAAGGACATATTGCTGATTAGTGCAAGGAAATAAGATGATATTTTTTGTTTCAGTAAAATAGTTATAAGGTAATATCGTTTAACTCCCTAATTACAAAGGATTTGATAATTTTCCTCAATGGTTTTTTTATATTTTTATTTAAAATTAATTTTTATCTATCAGTGATAATTTAATGAATTAATTGATTGTTTTATTGATAATAAAAGGCCCGAAAAACTAGCTTTTCGGGCCTTGTTTTGTGAGTTGAAATTTACTGATTATTAATCAGATTATTTCAATTCCAGTTCATTCATTGCGACAATGCTGAAACCACCATCAACATGCAGAATTTCACCGGTAATACCACCGGACAGATCCGAACACAAGAATGCCGCAGCGTTACCAACATCTTCAGTTGTTACAGTGCGGCGAATTGGGTTAACGGTTTCACAGTGAGCCAACATTTTACGGAAATCTTTGATGCCGGACGCAGCCAAAGTGCGGATAGGGCCGGCAGAGATACCGTTAACACGAATACCTTCGGCGCCCATAGCGTTAGCCATATAACGAACGTTAGCTTCCAGAGATGCTTTTGCCAGACCCATTACGTTGTAGTTAGGGATTGAGCGCTCTGCTCCCAGGTAGGTGAGAGTCAGTAAAGCAGAATTTGGGTTCAGCATTTCACGGCAAGTTTTTGCCATAGCGACAAAGCTGTAAGAGCTGATGTCGTGTGCGATTCTGAAACCTTCACGGGTAACGGAACTGACATAGTTACCATCCAGTTGATCAGCCGGTGCAAAGCCGATGGAGTGAACAAAGCCATCGAATTTTGGCCAGACCTTACCCAATTCAGTGAACAGGGCTTCGATGCTTTCATCTTCGACTACATCGCATGGCAGAACGATAGTAGAGTTCAGGGAAGCGGCAAATTCTTCAACACGAGGTTTCAACTTGTCATTTTGATAAGTGAAAGCCAGCTCAGCTCCCTGGTCATGCATTGCTTTTGCAACACCATAAGCGATGGAGAGTTTACTGGCGACGCCAGTGATCAGAATGCGCTTGCCGGTCATAAAACCCATAACAGTATCCTTGTGTGATAACGCCGGTAATGATATTAATGGATTAAAATTGCTCATAGAGACAATATCAATATGACGTTTTATTGTTAATAAACCCAGTAATTCTATCACGCTAGAGAGAAATATGCTGTATTTTGCGTTCTGCTCCGAGCAGTGATTATCGTTTTCTATATGTCAAGGAATATCCTGCCGCCAGGCATCAGCGGTGAGTGGCTCACCAAAATGGCTGGCGATCAGACGGCGAGTCATATCATGCAGAGGAGAAGCCAACACTTCCGCGGTATTCCCCCGTTCAACAACTTCCCCCTGATGCATGACCAGCACCTGATCGCTGATATGTTTCATCATGCCAAGATGCTGGGTGACATAGAGGTAAGAAATACCCTGTTTTTCTTGTAATTCCAACATCAGATTAATGATTTGAGATCGCATAGACATATCGAGTGATGCTAATGCCTCATCAGCAATAATAATCTGCGGTTGTAATATTAATGCGCGCGCCAGTGCTACCCGCTGTTTTTGGCCTGAGGCTAACATATGTGGATAATAATTGGCATGGTCCGGTAACAGGCCAACTTGTCGCAATGTCTGGTTGATCCGTTTTTCTCGCTCCATTGTATTGAGTGCTGTATTAAGCAGAAGGGGAATATCAAGAATTTGTCCAATACGCTGACGAGGATTTAGCGATGTACTTGGGTCCTGAAATATCATGCGAATGCGTTGGCTGCGATAACCGTAATCACCGTAAGTGAGTTTATGGCCTTCTATCATGATTTCGCCGGAAGTTGGTTCAATAACGCCTGAAAGCATTTTTGCCAGTGTTGATTTCCCGGAACCGTTTTCACCAATAATCGCCAGTGTCTGTTTAGCTTTTAAAGTAAAACTAACGGGTTTTACCGCATCAAAATGTTGACGGTGAAAAAAACCGGTTCGATAACGAAAAGTTTTAGCTAAATTCTTGACTTCTAGCAGAGTATTAACCAATTACTGTTCCTCCAGATTCAGTGGAAAGTGGCAGGCAAAAGCATGGTTTTTAATCACCCGCAACCGTGGTGTTTCAATACACGTTTTTTGCGCGTAAGGGCAGCGCGGGCCTAAACGGCAGCCGATGGGTAGATGCTCAAGGGATGGAATAGCGCCGGGTAAGGTGTTTAACCTACTTTTATGGGGCAAAGAGCTGCCAAAATCAGGAATAGCTCGGCTTAACGCTTGTGTGTAGGGGTGATGTGGCGTTATCAGTAATTCATCGGGAACGGCGCTTTCGACCGTTTGACCACAATACAGAACATTAATGCGATCCACCAGTTTGCTCATGACTTGCAAGTCGTGGCTTATCAGTAAAATAGTGGTGTTATTGTTCTGATTCAATCGTGCTAACAGACGGAAAATCTGAGCTTGGGTGGTCGGTTCCATCGCATTGGTTGGTTCATCTGCAATCAGCAGGCGTGGTTGGTTAGCCAATGCGATAGCAATCATAACTTTCTGGCATTCTCCTTCCGTTAATTCGCAAGGGAAGCTATTCATGATGTCTTTATGATCTTTAATTCCCACACGGTGGAGTAATTCAATAGCCCGGCGTTTTCGCCATTTGAAACGTTGCCACCAACGGCCTTTGTAAGTCCAGCCGGGGATGGCTTGAATGAGCTGTCGACCAATATTTTCAGAAGGATCGAGACAGGATTGTGGTTCCTGAAAAATCATTGAGATATTGTGGCCGATCACTTTTCGGCGCTGCCGTGGAGTCAGACGGAGCAGGTCGATATCATCGAAGCGAAAACGGTCAGCCGTCACTTTGAGATTATCTTTAGTGACTCCACTTATTGCTTTGGCGATCAGGCTCTTACCGGAGCCTGATTCGCCAACCAGACCGCGTATTTCGCCTTCTATCAGTGAAATACTGACGCGATCAACCGCTTTCACTGGCCCTTTGGCAGTCATAAATTCAATCGTGAGATTGCGAATGTCAAGTAATGGCATTATTCCACCCCGGAATTAATTGCACGGTGTAATCCATCACCTAATAAATTGACTAACAAGACACTGAACATGATTGCCGCGCCGGGCAACATAACGGTCCAGGGCGCAACATAGATTAGTTCCAGTGAATCGCCCAACATGGCTCCCCATTCGGGTGAGGGAAGTTGGGCGCCAAGATCAAGAAAACCAAGTGAAGCGATATCAAGTATGGCGATAGAAATGGCGCGTGTTAACTCGTTGACCAAGGCGGCGGTAATGTTTGGTAATACGGCATACCATAGAATATGGTAATTAGAGGCGCCATCCAGACGAGCGGCAATAACATATTCTTTATCTAGCTCATCGTGAACGGCGCTGTAAACCGTGCGAACGATACGTGGCAATAGCGCTAACCAAATAGCGATTATTGCGTGTTGCAAACTGGCGCCCACAAAAGCGACGACAATAATTGCCAACAATAGCGATGGGATAGAGAGTAATGTATCGAGAATATGATTGAGTACTGCGGATTTCAGCCCTCGCGTCATGCCTGCCAGACAGCCGATAATCAGACCACATAAAGCGGCCGCTAAAGTGACTAACAGCGCTGAACCGAAGGTGGATGCAGTACCTATTAGCAATCGGCTGAGAATATCGCGCCCAAGATCGTCGGTACCTAGAAAAAATGCGATATTACCGTGATATGACCATGAAGGCGGCAGTAGTTGGTGACCAAGAAATTGTTGATCGAGCTGATAAGGGGCCAGATAGCCGCCAAACAGACTGAGGGCGATCAGAATAAGCACCCCATAAAACCCCATCATTGCCAACATGTCGGAATAGAAAAAGCGCCAGATGACCTTTATCGGTGACGGCATTTTCTTTTCACGATAAAAATTATCTAAGGGCATACCATTCCTTATGCTTCAGAGGGTTAGTTATTGCGCCAATAATATCAGACAGAACATTGACAGAAATCACCAGTGTGCCAATCACCATAACACCGGCAGAAATGGCGGAATAATCTTGCTGACGAATGGCGCTGACTAACCAATGGCCAAGTCCCGGCCAGTTAAATACGAGTTCTGTCATCATTGCCAGTGTCAGCATGGTGGAAAATTGTAATCCTAGTTTCGGAATGATAGGGGGCAACGCATTGTGTAACACATGACGACGGATAATTGTCAGCCTTGATAAACCACGGGTTGCGGCGGCCTTGATATAGTTTTCACCAAAAACCTCTTCTGTACTGTTTCTCATCAACCGAATAACTTCGGTTGTCGGTGCAACCGCGAGGGTAATAACGGGTAGCAGTAAGTGTTGCATGGCGCTAATGATCATCTCATTACGATAGGGTGATTTTGATAACCAGGCATCAATTAATGAGAAACCTGTCACAGGTTCAATCTGATATAGCAGATTAAAGCGCCCTGAGACCGGTAGCCAGCCGAGATAAAGAGAAAAAAATAGGGTGAGTAATAGCGCTAGCCAAAAAATCGGGATGGAAAATCCGACTAAGGCAATGGAGGTGATAACCGTATCCGCTGGTTTGTTACGCCATACTCCCGCAATAATCCCGAGTGGGATGCCGATTAGCAAGGCGGCAGAGAAAGCCAGAGTACAAAGCTCCATTGTGGCGGGGAACACTTCCCATAGTTGTTCGCTGATAAGTTCGCCGTTGACGCTGGATACGCCAAAATCCCAAAGCAATAAGCTGTGGAAAAAGAATATATAAGCATCAAACAGGGATGCTCCGCTGAGAGGAGCATTAGGGGTGAAGTAGCTGAGACTAAAGCTTATCAGCGACAGGAAAAACAGGGTGATAATCAGCAAAAGCAGACGACGGAGAGTGTAAATAATCATTTGCCACCTTTCTGAGTCATTTGATCAGTCTCTTTTTCCCGATAAACACCGGCGAAAGAGGTATTACCAAATGGACTGAGTATTAACCCTTTAATATCGTAACGGTAAGCCTGTAAATGCAGAGAATAGGCTAATGGTAACACAGGTAATTGCTGTTCAAGGATTTGTTGAGCCGCATGGTAATACTTAATTCGGGATAATAATTGCTGGTTAATCAAAGCTTCCCGTAAAATTTTATCAAATTCTGGATCACACCAATGGCTGAAATTGGTCTGTGAAGCAATAGCGGCACAACTTAACAGCGGCCGGAAAAAGCTGTCTGGGTCATTACTATCGGTCGACCAGCCTGATAAGGTCATATCGTGAGATTTATCCATCAGTTTGGTTTCCTGAAAGCGGCCCTCAACAGGTTTAATACTCATGGTAATGCCAACTTGTGCTAAATCGGCCTGAATCAGCTCTGCCATTTTGAGTGGACTTGGATTATATGATTGAGAGGCGGAAGGTACCCATAAGCTCAATTGCAAGCCGTTTAATCCAAGATCATTAAGCATTTTGCGGGATTTTTCTGGGTTGTATTCCGTAATCTCAGTTTGATTATCATAAGCCCATGACGCCCGAGGTAAAATTGATGAGGCTGTTTCCGCCGTACCATAATAGATGGATTGCATCAGCCGTTGGTTATTAATAGCGTAGGCAATGGCTTGGCGAACCTGTAATTTATCAAGTGGCGGCTTGCTGGTATTGAAAGCCAGATAAGCGATATTCATTCCTGGGCGTAAAGTCAGACGCAGGCGGGGGTCATCTCGTAAAACTGTCAGTTGGCTGGCGGCGGGATACGCTAATACATCACATTCACCGGTTAAAAGCTTAGACATCCTGCCGGTGCCGCCGGCGCCGACATCAATAACTATTTGCCGCATTTGTGGTTTGCCTTTCCGGTATTTATCATGGCGAACCAGACGGATAAATTGTCTGGTCCGATGATCTTTCAACATAAACGGGCCGGTGCCGACAGGTTTCCAGTCAATTTGCTCATGGCGATTCATTTGATGCAATTGTTGCCCATATTCTTGTGAAAGTATTGGGGCATAGTGGGTTGCCAAATGCCAAAGAAAAGAGGCGTCTGGTTCGTTTAAGCGAAATTCCACCGTATATTCATTAATTTTACGGATACTTTGAATAGAGTCGGCCAATTGGAGACTGTCAAAATAGGGATAATGCCCGCCATTGACGTTATGATAATAGTGCTGCTTATCAAACAGACGCTTAAAGCTGAAGATGACGTCATCAGCATTCATTGTACGGGTCGGAATAAACCAGTCTGTTGATTGAAATGAGACATGATGACGCAAATAAAAGCGGTAAGTAGCGCCGTTATCCAGTATCTCCCAATGGGAGGCTAACTCAGGGAGCAAACGGTAAGTATAAGGATCAACGTCTAATAGACGCTCGTAGAGCTGGGCGGCCAGTGTATCGACAGTTAAGCCGCTACTGGCCAGTTGGGGATTAAAGGTATTCAGATTGCCATTAACGCAATAAATAAACCCGTGTTGCTGAATGTCAGTCGGAACGTGGTGCTGTTTTTCAGGCGCAGCCATTGTTTCTGCAATAGCTGGGACTGAAAGGGATAATATGATCCAATAAATCAAACTGCGCATATAAGGCATCTGTTATTAATTAGAATTGACACATTGTATCTCAAGTAGCGCTTGAACCCAAAAAAACGCGGTGGTGATGATAATGAGAAAAATTCTCAATAAAGTGCTTTACAAATCGTATTGAGAACCATTATCATCTATACCGCGCTTCTTGGGAACAGTCTTTATGCCCCAGGAAGGGCACGACATTGCTCACATTGCTTCCAGTGTTTTTTTAGCCAGCTCGGGTGCTGGCTTTTTTTTATCTGTCATTCGGATCGCTTAATTGCCGACGTTGACATCATGTTTCTTCATTAAGCCTCGTAATTGATAATAGGTCAGTCTTAGTTTCTCCGCCGCTTTTCTTTGGTTAAATCTGCTCTCTTTTAACGATAACTCTATGAGTTGTCGTTCGCTGTCATGTTGCCACTGTTTCAAATTAACAGGCAGTGAAGGCAGAAGTTGTGGAGATAAATCATTATTATCATCAACATTACTATCATCAGCATTGGCTATAAAATGCGGTGTGGAGGCGAATGGGTTAATAATAATATTATCAAGTTGATCAGAGTTCTCGCCGTGGCGATAAATTGATCGTTCCACAACATTTTTCAATTCACGGATATTACCGGGCCAAGTGTAATTCTGTAACTGCTGTTTTGCCTGATCAGTGAAACCGGGAAATAGCGGCAAATCAAGTTCCCGGCACATCTGAATAGCAAAGTGTTGCGCTAGCAACATGATATCCTGTTGTCGCTGGCGCAATGGAGGGATCTTGACCACATCGAAAGCCAGTCTATCGAGCAAATCAGCGCGGAATTGCCCCTGAGCGGCCATTGCGGGCAGATCATCATTGGTTGCGCATATTAATCGAACATCGACCTGTAATGGTTGGCTGCCGCCAACGCGTTCGAGATGCCCATATTCAATGACGCGCAATAGCTTTTCCTGAACTTGCATTGGCGCGGTTGCCAGTTCATCAAGAAATAGCGTTCCCCCATCGGCACGTTCAAATCTGCCTTGGTGCTTTTTTTGTGCGCCGGTAAATGCGCCAGCCTCATGACCAAATAACTCTGAATCCAATAGATTTTCGTTCAAAGCCGCGCAGTTTAGAGAGATAAATGGCCCTTGCCAGCGGGGGGATAAATAATGCAAACGGCGGGCAATCAGCTCCTTGCCGGTTCCTCGTTCCCCAATAACGATAACGGGTTTGTTTAATTTTGCTAGTGTGGATACCTGTTCCAAGATTTCGACAAAGCTGTTTGCTTCACCTAATAGATTTTCTGTGGCGTCATTCATGGTTATTTTCACCAATAGTTGGTTATTTATACCACTTTATTTTGTTGTGATAAAAAGTCAAATAAAAAATTCTCTTTGTATTTCATGAAAATAGAGTAAATAAAAAGTTGGCACGATTCTTGATAATAAATTTAGGAGTGACATGAATAGTATTAACTAACCTTAACCAAAGAGGATAATTTATTATGGGTATTTTCTCTCGTTTTGCCGATATCGTGAATGCCAATATCTCTTCATTACTGGATAAAGCGGAAGATCCGCAGAAAATGATTCGTCTGATGATTCAGGAAATGGAAGATACTTTAGTTGAAATTCGCTCAACTTCCGCCCGTGCTCTGGCAGAGAAAAAGCAGTTGTCTCGTCGTATTGCCGCAGGTGAACAACAAATGCACGATTGGCAGGAAAAAGCGGAACTGGCGTTGAATAAAGAGAGAGAAGATTTGGCGCGAGCAGCGCTGATCGAAAAACAGAAAGCGGCTGCTTTAGTGGATACATTGAAGCATGAATTAACCATATTGGAAGAGACGCTTGAGCGGATGAAAGGGGAGGTTGTCGAGCTTGAAAATAAATTGAGTGAAACCCGAGCAAGACAACAAGCGTTGGCTTTGCGTCATCAGGCGGCGGCCTCTTCCCGACAAGTTCGTCATCATTTAGACAGCGGTAAAATTGATCAGGCAATGGCTCGCTTCGAGCAATTTGAGCGGCGTATCGATCATATGGAAGCGGAAACAGAAGCTGTGGGCATGGGAAAACAAAAATCTCTGGATCAACAGTTTGCTGAATTAAAAGCAGACGATGAAATCAGTGCGCAGTTAGCGGCAATGAAGGCTAAAATAGATGCTAATAAAGAACAACATTAAGTGTTGATGCACTCAACTAACCGTTTAAGGAAAAGTGATGGGCTCGATATTTCTCGGCATTCCACTGACTATCTTTGTACTTTTTGTGTTACCCATCTGGTTGTGGTTGCATTATAACAGCCGGAATTCCAATCAAAGCCAGTTGGATCAGCATGAAATTCAGCATTTGGCAGAGCGTGTACAACATATGCAGACACGAATCAAAACATTGGAAGATATTTTGGATGCAGAACATCCTGATTGGAGGCAATCATAATGTCGAATAGTAACCGTAGGAAACTGTATCGAATGCCCGAAAAGGGCAAAATTAAAGGTGTTTGTGCCGGGCTGGCCGATTATTTTGATGTGCCGGTGCGCTTGATTCGTGTCATCGCGGTATTGTCACTCTTTTTTGGACTGTTTGGTTTTGCGGTTGTTGCTTATATTGTACTGGTTTTCGTCCTTGACCCGGCACCGCCGGGTTATACTCAAGAAGATCATTTTTTAGCACAAAACTTGCTGAATGAAATTGATTATCAATTGAAATCGGGAGAGATTCGTCTGCGCCAAATGGAACGTTATGTTACCTCAGAAACGTTCAGCGTCCGCAGTCGTTTCAGGCAGCTTTGATAATAATTTAGGAATGCCTTGGGCTAGTTGTGGAGTCATTAATGTTGAAACGAACTCATAAAACGGCGGAACGCGATAATTGGTTCCGGGAACAAGTGAAACAAGGTCTCAATGTGACCGATTATCCTAACACGGTTTGGGTTTCTCATAAGTTGACCAAACAAGAGATGCAATATCAGCGTGAAGCCCTGCAAGCACTAGTTGCAGGAAAAGTTAAATGATGCAACTGGTAACTGGTATTGCCTGATCGTCATATTTATCACAGGAGAGACATGAAACGGCTGCAAAATGAATTAACTGCGTTGGTTAATCGTGGGATGGATCGCCATTTACGGTTAGCGGTGACAGGATTAAGTCGTAGTGGGAAAACAGCATTTATCACATCTCTGGTTAATCAGCTACTTAACCTCCATAGCGGCGCCCGGTTGCCGCTATTTTCTGCTGTACGTGATGGTCGCTTGTTGGGGGTAAAACGGGTTCCTCAACGCGATTTAGGCGTTCCTCGTTTTACTTATGATGAAGGATTGACCGCGCTTTACAGCACACCACCTTCATGGCCGACCCCGACAAGGGGTGTCAGTGAAATCCGTCTGGCGCTTCGTTACCGTTCTGAGGGTTCTCTGCTGCGTCATTTTAAAGAAACAGCCACGTTATATCTGGAAATCGTGGATTACCCCGGTGAATGGCTGTTAGATCTACCGATGTTGGCACAAAGTTATTTAACATGGTCACATCAGATGAATAGCTTATTGCAGGGACAAAGAGCTGAATGGGCAAAGCCTTGGCTGGAACTTTGCAAACAGTGCGATCCGCTGGCCCCCGCGGATGAGAATCTATTGGCTGCTATTGCTCAGGTCTATACGGAATATTTGATTAAATGCAAAGAGCAAGGGTTGCATTTTATTCAGCCGGGGAGATTCGTTCTGCCCGGTGATATGATGGGCGCTCCGGCTTTACAATTTTTCCCGTGGCCGGATATCAACCCTATCACTGAATCACAATTTGTTCAGGCAGATCAACACACCAATATCGGTATGTTGCGTCAGCGCTTTGAATATTACTGCCAGTCGGTTGTGAAAGGGTTTTATAAAGCACATTTTCTACGTTTTGATCGGCAGATTGTGTTGATAGATTGTTTACAGCCATTGAATAGTGGGCCACAAGCCTTTAATGATATGCGTTTGGCGCTGACCCAATTAATGCAGAGTTTTCATTATGGTAAACGCACTCTCTTCCGCCGTCTGTTTTCCCCTTGTATAGATAAATTAATGTTTGCTGCCAGTAAGGCGGATCATGTTACCGCGGATCAACATGCTAATTTGGTGTCTTTACTCCAACAATTGGTTCAGGAAGCCAGACAAAATGCGGCTTTTGAAGGTATCAGCATGGATTGTGTCGGCCTGGCGTCGGTACGGGCGACAGAAAGCGGCATGATTGAACATCATGGTGAAAAGATTCCGGCGTTGAAAGGATATCGACTTACAGATGGTAAATCACTGACATTTTTTCCCGGTGAAGTGCCGCGGCGTTTACCTGATGATAATTTCTGGCAAAAACAGGGTTTCTCTTTCGAGGAGTTTGGTCCTTGTCCGGTAGATACTGATACCCCATTGCCTCATATTCGGTTAGATACTGTGCTGGAATTTTTAGTGGGAGATAAAGTGAGATGACGGAACCTTTGAAGCCGAGAATTGACTTTGAAGAACCCTTATCAGGGCCGCGAGAGCCGGTTTTAAAACCCGCTCAGATTTTCGATGAAAAAGATATGGTCAATTTCTATTCTGTATCGCCAGAGCTTGAGACGGAAGAGCGCGAAGGTCAGGTAGAAGGGATAGTTAACGCGGCGCTGAAACCTAAGCGTAGTTGCTGGCGTAAAATGGTATATGGCGCTCTGACTTTACTGGGTGTGAGTGTTGTTGCTCAGTTTGTGCAGTGGATTTATCAATCATGGCAGCAACAGGACTGGAGCGCATTAGGTGTCGCGGCGGCAGGAGGCATGATTGTCTTCGCCGGTATAGGTTCTCTTGCCAGTGAGTGGCGTCGTCTTTACCGATTAAGAATGAGGTCTGAAGAACGCGATACGGCTAAGGCGTTATTACAGCATCATGGTGTGGGTAAAGGGCGAGAATTTTGTGAGAGATTGGCAAGTCAAGCGGGTATCGAACAGCATAACCCTGCGTTACAGCGCTGGCGGGCCGCTTTACATGATACACATAACGATCGTGAAGTGGTGTTGTTGTACAGTAAATGGGTTCAACCTGTTTTGGATGCTCAAGCCAGAACGGAAATCAGCCGCTATGCTGCGGAATCGGCATTAATGATAGCTGTTAGCCCGTTGGCGGTTGTCGATATGGCATTTATTGCCTGGCGTAATATCCGGTTAATTAATCGAATTGCGGCTTTATATGGTATTGAACTGGGATATTTCAGTCGTATTCGGCTTTTCCGCCTTGTTCTGCTGAATATTATTTTTTCTGGTGTGTCAGAAATGGTGCGGGAAGTGGGTATGGATTGGTTATCGCAGGATATCACCGCGCGTCTTTCCGCCAGAGCCGCCCAAGGGATCGGTGTAGGTTTACTGACCGCCCGGTTGGGTATTAAAGCGATGGAATTATGCAGACCATTACCTTGGATAGAAGGTGATAAACCTAAATTAGGAGATTTCCGTCGTCAGCTAATCACTCAACTTAAGAATATCCTGCCAAATAAATCTAAGAATATAGTTGATTAAATGATATATGCTTTAATTCTATATGAAGGCACAAAATATCCAGATAACGAAAACGTTTTACGTTATTTTATTAATCTGTTTTATAATCAATAGTAGAATTTGTTTATTTTAGTGAAAGTTTCAAATGCTATGTTATTTACGACATTGAAAAAACCGGAGTCTGGTCAATTTTTACTGACAGAATGCTTCATATGAATAATCGTAGAGAGTAGTATTTTAAAAAATTATATGTATTAGTGTAAATAAGGTCAAAACAGATGCGCTTAGAAGTTATTTGCCATGATCGAATTGGGCTTACCCGTGAATTACTCGATCTACTGGTATTAGAAAATATTGATTTAAAAGGGATAGAAATATCCCAAATCGGCCGGATTTACCTTAATTTTTCACCTGTTGATTTCAATGTATTTCGTAAATTGATGGCGGAAATTCGCCGTATTAATGGTGTTATTGATGTTCGTACCGTCTCTTTTATGCCTTCGGAAAGAGAACACAAAGCGATGTGCGCACTGTTGGAGTCCTTGCCTGAACCTGTTTTTTCAGTTGATCTGAAAGGAAATATTGAGCTTGCCAACTCTGCGGTGTTTAAGTTGTTTGGGGTGAGCGAGGAGCAAGCTTATCAAAAACCTATCGGGCAGTTTATCAGCGGTTATAACTTCTCACGCTGGTTTGAAAATAAAAATATCCAACAACGAGTGGAAAGGATAACTCTCAAAGGCTTGGACTACCTGATGGATATTACTCCCATCCAACTGATGGATGAGAAGCAGAAAATGCAGTGTGTTGGCACAGTGATTATGCTCAAATCTGCTGCCCGAATAGGGAATCAACTAAAAAAACTGACTGTTAATGACGGGAGTGAGTTTAAGAAAATTATCGCTGTTAGCCCAAAAATGAATCAAATCATTGAACAGGCTCGTAAAATGGCGATGCTGGATGCGCCGCTGTTGCTGATTGGCGAGACAGGAACGGGCAAAGATATTCTGGCAAAAGCCTGTCATTTGCACAGCTTACGCGGAAAACAACCCTTCTTGGGGTTGAACTGCGCGTCAATGCCGGATGATGTAGTAGAAAGTGAGCTGTTTGGTTATGCTGCCGGCGCTTATCCTAATGCGATTGAAGGAAAGAAAGGTTTCTTCGAACAGGCTAATGGCGGCACTGTTTTGCTGGATGAAATTGGTGAAATGTCGCCGCAGATGCAAATTAAGCTACTGCGTTTTCTGAATGATGGGACTTTTCGTCGAGTAGGGGAAGAAAACGAAGTCAAAGTGAATGTCAGAGTTATCTGTGCTACGCAAAAAAATCTGGTTGAATTAGTCCAACGGGGGGAATTTCGCGAAGATCTCTATTATCGCCTTAATGTGTTGGCGATTACACTTCCTCCGTTGCGTGATCGTAAAGCGGATATTATGCCGCTGGTGGAGTATTTTATTGAGCGTTTTGCTGAAGAGCAGGGGGTGCTGAAACCTAAACTGTCCCCGGAACTTCCCCATTTCCTCAACAGTTACAGTTGGCCCGGTAACGTAAGGCAGTTACAAAATGCCATCTATCGGGCATTGACTCAGCTCGAAAATATGGAGCTGACGCCGCGGGATATACAACTGCCGGAGTTTGAAACAGAGGTGTCTTTTAGTGAAGATGTGTTCAACGGTTCTCTGGATGAAATTAGTAAACGTTTTGAACGCTCAGTATTGACGCGTCTTTATCGGCACTATCCAAGCACGCGTAAATTGGCTAAACGTCTTGGGGTATCGCATACTGCGATCGCCAATAAATTGAGAGAATATGGTCTGAGTAGCAGGAAACATGCTACTGAATATGAACCGGATGATGACGAGTAAATTAATGCCCACCGGAAGTGGGCATTATATAAATCACGGGATCTATTTCAGTACGGCCAGTGCGCTATCGTAATCTGGCTCATTGGTGATTTCATCAACCAGTTGGCTATAAATCACGTTATCGCTTTCATCAAGCACAATGACGGCACGGGCTGTGAGACCACTCAGAGGACTGTTGCTGATGGCGACGCCATAATCTTCACTGAAAGTACCGCCACGCAGGGTAGAGAGCGTGACGACATTTGATAACCCTTCCGCGCCACAGAAACGGGATTGAGCGAAAGGCAGATCGGCGGAAATGCACAATACGACGGTATTTTCCAAATCATTCGCTACCTGATTGAATTTACGTACTGACGCCGCGCAAACACCGGTATCGATACTTGGGAAAATATTCAGCACTTTACGCTTTCCGGCATAGTGGCTAAGAGAGACATCGGAGAGATCTTTGGCTGTCAGAGTAAAATCTTGCGCTCTCTCCCCTGATTTTGGGAACTGGCCGCTTACGGAGATATCATTGCCTTGAAATTTTACTGTTTGTGTCATCGTTTTCTTCCTCTGATAAATGAACCACGATTGCCCAGTGTAGAAGAATATTCGGCTCTTGCCCATCAAAAATAGTACTTGTGAGAGTAAAATTGTCTGATTGTGTCATTTCGACAATGGCTTATAATTTAACAACGGGATATTTATTTTATAACAGGGCAGATTATTACCTTATGCGTTATTTCAATCTGATTTCTTGTGCACTACTTATCAAGAGTTCTCTTATCATCAGTAGTTCTCTTATCACTGTTTCTGCTTTTGCTGCGGAAATTCCTCCTGGCGCTCAGCTTAACGACAAACAGGAACTGGTGCGTCACCTAAAAGACGAACCGGCGTCCTTAGATCCGATTAATGCGGTGGGCCTGACAGAAGCGCAGGTTCAGCGTGATCTGTTTGAAGGGTTGGTGAATCAGGATGCGTATGGCAAGGCCATTCCCGGCGTCGCAACAGCGTGGAAAACCGTGGACAACAAAACTTGGTTTTTTACATTGCGTTCTGATGCCCGTTGGTCGAATGGCGAACCGGTTACTGCGACAGATTTTGTGTATAGTTGGCAGCGGTTGGTCACTCCGGCTAATACCTCTTCTTTTGCTTGGTTTGCCTCGCTCGCGGGTATTGAAAATGCCCAGGAAATTATTGACGGCAAACTGCCGCCGACAAAACTGGGTGTTGAGGCTATTGATAAGTACACATTAAAAGTGACGTTAAACCGGCCTGTGCCTTATTTTCCCAACCTGACGGCGAATTTCAGTCTCTATCCGGTAAATAAGAAAGTAGTAGAGAAATATGGGAAAGAGTGGATCAAGGTTGGTCATTTGGTGGGAAATGGCGCTTTCAAATTACAGGATCGAATTGTTAATGAGAAAATTGTTCTGACACCAAACCCTTATTATTGGGATCATAAAAAAACCGTCCTAACCAAAGTCACATTTGTACCCATTAATCAGGAATCACATGCGACTAAACGCTATCTGGCTGATGATTTGGATATCACCGAATCCTTCCCGAAAAATATGTATAAGAAATTGCGGCATGAATTACCTGGGCAAGTCTATACGCCGGATCAGTTAGGAACCTATTATTACGCTTTTAACACCCAACGCGCGCCCACTAATGATGTCAGAGTGCGTAAAGCGCTTTCTATGGCAATTGACCGTAAAATCATTGCGGAAAAAGTTTTGGGGACAGGAGAGAAACCAGCCTGGCATTTTACGCCGGATGTGACGGCGGGTTTTCATCCTGCGCTCAGTGACATGGAACAACACACACAGGCAGAACTGGACCAACAGGCTAAAGTTTTGTTACACGCGGCTGGTTATGGGCCGAACAATCCACTGAAACTTTCTCTGCTCTATAATAATTCTGAAAACCACCAGAAAATTGCGATTGCTATTGCCTCTATGTGGAAGAAAAAACTGGGGGTGCAAGTAAGTTTGATGAATCAGGAATGGAAAACTTATATTGATAGCCGTAATACGGGTAATTTTGATGTTATTCGTGCATCTTGGGTGGGTGATTATAACGAACCCTCTACATTTCTAAGCCTGTTAACATCAACGCATAGTGGCAATATTGCTAAATTCCATCAAGCAAATTATGACAAACTGCTACAATCTGCTAGCTTGCGAACAGATGATGGCTTAAGAAACGATGACTATAACAAAGCGGAGCAAATGATTGCTGAACAGGCGCCTATCGCGCCGATTTATCAATACACTAACGGCAGATTGATAAAACCTTGGTTAAAAGGATACCCGATCACCAATCCAGAAGACGTGGCATATAGTCACACTATGTACATAATTAAGCACTAAGGGTAAGGAGCTGGATGTGGAAACCATTTATGGTTCATCATTGCAAGAGGCTGATGCAGTCTATGCTTGTCAGTTTGATGGTCAAGGCGGTATGACGCCGATTGATGTGAATAGATTAGCCACACCAGCTCAACCTTTCTGGCAACATCTGGATTACCACAATCCCAAAAGTTATCGCTGGATAATGGACACTGATTTGTTGCCGGAAACAGTCAAAAAGGGGCTGGCCGGAGAGAGTTTCAGGCCGAAAATAGTTCGTACCGGAGATGGTACGATGATTACGCTGCGAACAATTAATAGCAATAAAAGCGAACGTCCCGATCAACTGGTCACGTTCCGTATTTATATTAATTCTGAAATTATCGTTTCCAGTCGCCATCGTAAAGTTCATTCACTTGAACAGGTACTGAGTGATTTACAGAATGGGATAGGCGCGAAAACGACCGGGCACTGGTTGGTTGAAATGGCTGATGCAATAACCGATGAAGTGGGTAATTTTATTGAAGATCTGCATGACAACCTTATTGAGCTTGAGAATATGATTCTTGAGCAACGGATACCGGGGCGGGGTGGATTAGCTTTACTGCGCAAACAATTGATTATTCTGCGCCGTTATATGGCGCCTCAAAGAGATGTATTTTCTCGTCTCGCCAATGAAAGATTACTCTGGATGAGTGATGAAGATCGTCATCGAATGCAGGAAATATCTGACCGCTTGGGAAGGGAATTGGATGATTTGGATGGTTGTATTGCTCGCACAGCGATTATTTCAGATGAAATTACATCCATGATGGCGGATGCGATGAACCGTCGTACTTATACTATGTCATTATTTGCCATGATTTTTTTACCGACAACATTCCTGACTGGATTATTTGGTGTCAACCTTGGTGGTATTCCTGGTAATGAAAACCATCTGGGTTTTAGTATTTTTTGTTTGCTGTTATTGGGATTGATTATATTTGTTGCCTGGTGGTTAAAAAGAAGTAAATGGCTATGAAAATTAAATAGTTATTTAGGGAGATGAAACACGGCTGTGAGAAAGTGTTACAAAAATCGGTTCTTAATTTGAGATATATCAATATTCACCAAGCCTCATTGAGGCATGATAACTCTCGCAGGTGAAAACAACGTTAAGCGATGAACGTTGTTCTCCGTAATTGTAGTTTTTCTCACATAAGTCTTTATACAGAATAATTGCCCATTCTTGTGCCGATGTTAATTTCTAATGTCGGCTTTTTTTTATTTTTCATTTTCGTGGAGGAAAATAAATAAAAATCAAGGCGAAAGAGCAGAAGAAATTAACGCTCTGAAATATATCCAGAGCGGTATGATTAAGATCCTGCTATTGGGATAGGCAGTAAGAATAACTATTTGACTTCAATCACATCCAGTCGTTCTGATTGATAATCGGGTTGATCTTCTATATCACTGACGGGTTGTATGGGTAATTCTTCGCGGTCAAAAGCGAGATCGCCACCATCAATCACTTCGCTGTCGTGAGTGATATTTTTAAAATCGAATAGATTAAAATCGCTGAGATGCGATGGAACGACATTTTGTACCGCACGAAACATAGTTTCAATTCTGCCGGGATAACGCTTATCCCATTCCCGTAACATATCCTTGATAACCTGACGTTGCAGATTGGGTTGTGAACCACAGAGATTACAAGGAATGATTGGGAATGCTTTAGCGGTTGCATAGCGCTCAATATCTTTCTCGCGGCAATAAGCGAGAGGGCGAATAACAACATGTTTACCATCATCGCTCATCAATTTTGGCGGCATACCTTTTAGTTTGCCGCCATAAAACATGTTGAGAAATAAGGTTTGCAAAATATCATCACGGTGATGGCCTAATGCAATTTTCGTGGCGCCCAACTCAGTGGCTGTACGATATAAGATGCCACGGCGCAGGCGGGAGCAGAGAGAACAAGTTGTTTTACCTTCGGGTATCTTCTCTTTCACTATGCCATAAGTGTTTTCTTCGACAATTTTATATTCGACACCTAGTTCATCCAGATAAGCGGGCAGGATATGCTCAGGAAAACCGGGTTGTTTCTGATCCAGATTAACTGCAACAAGTGAGAAATTAACCGGAGCGCTTTTTTGCAGATTTTGCAGGATGGACAGCAGGGTATAGCTGTCTTTACCACCAGAAAGGCAGACCATAATGCGATCGCCTTCCTCAATCATATTGAAATCAGCGATTGCCTGACCGACATCACGGCGTAAACGTTTCTGTAATTTGTTCAGGTTATATTGTTGTTTCTGATCCACCACGGACGCTCTGTAAATAATGTTTAAATGGGATTTAGGCGGTGGAGTATACCATTTTTGTTACCTTAACACCTTAAAGAGTTTGTGATAGCTTCCGCCCGTTTTTACCTGTTAATGCGGATGGACTGACAGTTTTTTCTGTATGGGAGATGAGGATTGCCTATATTCTAGATGCAAAACGTCATTAAACCTTCACCATTGTTAATGATAGCGGATGCTAACACGTGAAAAACTGGAACTGACATTTGATGTTTATTGAGCCTCTTAAATAGATTTAACACGATGAATAATGTTTTTGAATTAAGGTTATTATTGTTGATATGAGAATCAATGCTGCACCTATATAAGTGGTAATGATACATATTTTCATCCAATGAGTTAAACTGGAGGGTGGATTTTGAATAAAGTAATAAAATTCTTGGTGCATATATTTACTATCAGGCTGATTTGTCTTCATTCTTTTTTCGATTAACAGCATGTAGAAGAACAAAATGACGTAAACCTGATCACGCATCCTTCCGAAGCGTTCTATCGTTATTCCTATTGGTAAATAAAACCCTTCTTCTATATATAATTCAATAATTTGATCCATGTTTTTCTGATTTATTTTGCAAATGGCTATTGATATAATAATAAAAATAGTGAATGAAATAAATAAGATGATATATGTGACTCTGTTTATATTAATATTCAATTGAATGTTGAATATAAATTTATAGTCTATTTGATATATTTGAAATATAAAACAAATATCATTCCGATAGAGAAAGATAATATACTGATGGAGGTGGTTAAAATATATGATTTTAACCACCTTGTCATATTTTTCGGTAATCTCTGGATAAAGTCGTAGGACTCTTTATACATATATTTACTATCCTTTTCATTGATTCTTATTCTCTTTCCAATGAGTAATTGGTAAAAAAACATAGCAACTTGAAATTGACCATAAACACCCAAAAAACGGCCCAGCTTTACTCCTGCTGATAAATAAAATCCTTTTCCTATATATGATTCAATAATTTCACCCATCTTACTCTGATTTATTTTGTAAATAATGATTGATACAACTAAAAAAACAACAAATAAAATATAAAGGATAGTCATAATGATAAGAGTTAATCTGTTCATGTTAATTTCCTATTTGTGTTTTAATCAATAAGGTGTGTTTTATGTATTCGTTAAATACTTGTATAACAAGAGAAGTAGACAGCTTAAAATGAATAAGAATATAGAGACAGAGAACAAATAATAATAGATAATCATTATTGACGCAAGTTTTTTAGGTATACTCTTTGCGAACTCATATGCTTCTTGCGGTATGGAATTACCTATAAAAGCACGAGATATTATAGTCTTTCTTCTAGTTATTATCTGGTGGAAGAAACATGATAGATAATAACTCCCATAGAAGCCAGAAAACGATATTACATATATAATTTGTGGTATAAAAAACCCATTTTTTATATATTCGTCTCTGGTTTCTATGAAGGATTTTTTATTTATTCCATAAAAAACGAATAAAGATAGTAACAAAAAAATACTAACTAAAAATAAAGAAATCATGATAAATTTAACTGTATTAATTAAGATGTTCATGTTATTCACTTACTATTTTATCAATTAAAAAATCTCCTGCTGTGCTTCCGGCAACTCCACCTACTACACTACCGACAGCTACGCATATCCATTTAGCACAATTAATAATGTAAGACTATTATTGTTGATGTAAAAAATAATGCTCCACCTATATAAGTGATAATGATGCATGTTTTCATCCAATGCGTTAAACTGGAGGGTAGATTTTGAATAAAGTTATAAGATTCTTGGTGCATATATTTACTATCAGGCTGATTTATCTTCATTTTTTTTCCAGTTAACAGCCTGTAGAAGAACAAAACGACGTGAATCTGATCACGCATCCTTCCGAAGCGTTGTATTATTATGCCTGTTGGTAAATAAAGTCCTTCTTCTATATATAATTCAATAATTTTATCCATCTTTTTTTGATTTATTTTATAAATGGCTATTGATATAACGAGAAGAAGAATAGAGGAGATATAAATTATAATTAAAATGATAAGAGTAATTTTGTTCATATTAAAATCCCATTGAGTATTTAGTATAGCTAAGCGTATTTTTCAAATAGGCATATTGCCATTGATATAATAAAAAATGCAACACTTATATTGATGGTAATGTAACATGTTTTTATCCAGTGAGTTAAATTGGGGGGTAAATTTTGAATGAAATCGTAAGACTCTTGTGGCATATATTTACTATTAGGTTTATTTATTCTTATTTTTTTTCCTGTCAATAATTTATAGAAAAATGCGGCAGTATAAAATTGACCGTGAATACCCATAAAATGACCAATGTATGCTCCTGATGATAAACAAAATCCTTTTTCCATATATAAATCAATAATTTTATCCATCTTTTTTTGATTTATTTTGTAAATAGCTGCTGATATAATGAAAAAACCAATAAAAGAAGCACAAGAAATAACCAAGATGATGAAAGTGATTCTGTTCATATAAAAGCCCATTGAGTATTCAGTATAATTAAGCGTATTTTTCAAATAGGTATATTGCCATTGATATAGATAAGGATACAAGGCTTATATTGATAGTGATGAAATATATTTTTATCCAGTGGGTCAAATTGGAGGGTAAGTTTTGAATGAAATCATAAGATTCTTGTGGCATATATTTACTACCAGGCTCATTTATCCTTATTCTTTTTCCTGTTAATAACTTATAGAAAAATACGGCAGGATGAATCTGACCATGAATACCCATAGAATGACCAATGTATGCTGCTGTTGATAAGCAAAAACCTTTTTCCATATATAAATCAATAATTTTATCCATCTTTTTTTGATTTATTTTGTAAATGACTATTGATATAATGAGAAAAAGGTTGAAAAAGATATAATAAATAACCAAGATGATAAAAGTTATTCTATTCATATTAAAGTCCCATTGAATGTCCAGTATAGTTAATAATATTCTCTAAATAGAAATGTTATCATTGTTATGAAGAAAAATGCACCACTTATATTAAAGGTGATGAAATATATTTTTATCCAGTGAGTTAAGCTGGAGGGTAGGTTTTGAATAAAGTTATAAGATTCTTGATACATATATTTGCTATCCTTTTCATTGATTCTCATTCTTTTACCAGTGAGTAGCATATAGAAAAATACCGCAACCTGATACTGACCATAAACACCCAAAAAACGGCTCATTTTTGCTCCTGCTAACATATAAAGTCCAGCCTCTGTATATAATTCAATGATTTTATTGATGTTGCGCTGATTTATCTTGTAAATAGCTACTGATATTAGGTTTAGCACGATGAATAATATTTTTGAATTAATATTATTATTGTTAATATGAGAGCAAATGCTACACCTATATAAGTGATAATGATGCATGTTTTCATCCAATGCGTTAAACTGGAGGGTAGATTTTGAATAAAGTAATAAGATTCTTGGTGCATGTATTTACTATCAGGCTGATTTATCTTCATTTTTTTTCCAGTTAACAGCATGTAGAAGAACAAAACGACGTGAATCTGATCACGCATCCTTCCGAAGCGTTTTATTATTATGCCTGTTGGTAAATAAAGTCCTTCTTCTATATATAATTCAATAATTTTATCCATCTTTTTTTTGTTTATTTTGTAAATGGCTATTGATATAACCAAAAATAAAATAGATAAGAAAAAACATATGGTCATTATCAAATCCAATATGCACATAGTCAATTTCCAATAAACGAATCTACAACGAATTCAGCAGCCTTTTCGCCACCTTTACTTCCAACATAGCCTCCTGCTAAACCGCCACCAACCATGCAAAGTCCGGCAACTAAACCTCCTGTTGCAGCTCCAAGAGCAACACATGCTGCTCCTGCTGCCATAGTGCCACCATATCCTATGGCCATCCCGCCTACCGTTCTACCGGAAAATTTACTATATTCCTTGATAGCCACTTTTTCACATTTTCCTGTTTGTCCATAATTACAGGCATCAATAACCTGCCCGGTGGTATCGATAAAATCCAGACCAATAGCAACTCGGCCGCCATATTTCATCCATTTAACCATTTTAGCACTGCGGGTGATTATATGATTATATCCCTTTATCGCGCCAATCCCTGCTTTATCCCATTGGTGAGCAATGGCTTTGGTTGATAACTTTAACGCATGTTTTAAATTAGGATGTTGGTCGATTTTCAAAGAGAGTCTGCTAAATTTATTTAATAATCCCTTTAAGTTACCCATAATCAGTTGTCTTTCTACATAAAACTCGGTACTGATAAATTTTCGGTTTAGCCCATTTAACCGATATTCTTTTTCATAAAGCTTTTGTAACTTTGACAGATTTTTTTTGATTTGGGAGAAATAAGTGTCACCCATTGATGATGCGGTGCCAACTAAGGTTCCTCCTTGATCCAGTACATAGTGAAACAGACCAAAATGACGATGCAAAAATGCTGCGGATTCACCAGGCAGAGCTGAAACAGATTGGTTGACTTCATACTGAGATTGTTTCAATAGCTGTATGAGATGCGGGGGATTATAGGAATCTGGATCTGCCACCAGCAGGATTTGCCCCGGTTTCAGGAATCGGTAATTTGAATTTAACTCCATAAAATAGCGGGCCGCTTCGCTATTTGAATGGCTGAATAACAGACTTGCTTGAAAACTCAATCCTCCGGGTTGCTGTACAACACAGAAACCGGGTTGTATGTTTCTTTTCATATACCCTATTTGTTCCGTTAGTGGTTTTTAACATGCTGGCTCAATGTTAGATAACATCACTTAATCAGATAATCGGATTATCTTCAACATATAGTAAACGGGTCTATAATCTTTACAGAGTGAGAATTCATAGGGGGTTAGGTGATGGATAAATTCAATCTGATGCTGTCCGTTGATATTGATTAATTTACGGTTTTTTCTATGCTAAAGGATAGAAATAGTGAAAGAAGTTCGTTTGTATATTTGTCCTGACTACAAGCCTGCAATATTTACATTTATATAAGATAACTAACGATTCATTACAATTCTCTTCTTGAAATCAAAGGAAAATAATTCAGAATGCGAACTCGAACATAAGGTAAACTAAGTAGGTAAAGCTATGGCAAATATGATTTATGTGACGATAAAAGGTGAATCTCAGGGGCTTATTTCTCAAGGATGTTCAACTTTGGATTCTATTGGTAACCGATATCAGAATGGACATGGAAATCAAATTATGGTGTTGCAATTCAATCATGGTTTGACTGTCGCTCAACATGTTAATTATCAGCCGGTAACTTTTATTAAGTTATTAGATAAATCTTCTCCATTGCTCATGATCGCGGCAGCTAATCGTGAAAAACTGGAATTGACGTTTGATATTTATCGGACTTCTCAAATAGGTTCACAGGAACTTTTTTATTCCATTTTGCTCACTGGAGCAAAAATTTGCGATTTAAATGTTAATTATCCGCATGTTATTAATGATAATAACGGTCAACCGGAGGAAGTTGTTTCAGTTCAGTATGTCAATATTACTTGTCGGCATCATATGGCGGGAACATCAGGATATTGTATCTGGGATGAGATGGTTTATTGATAAATGCAGTTTATACCCGTCATCTTTCAAGTTGCCTCTTTGTTGGCTGCACTCACTCACCCCGGTCACATAGTTTTCTATGCTCCCGGGGATTCGCTCCCTGGCCGTCGCGATGCATCTTGAAATCCATAGGGTATATACGCTTAGTTTTCATTTAATAGCTAAGCGTATTTTTAATAGTAAATACATTGCCATTGATATCAAGCATAATATAAGGCTTATATTAATGGTGATGAAATATGTCATTATTCAGTGAATTGCTGTACGATACAGGAACCGGGTTGAATGTTTCTTTTCTTTGCTCCGGTAGTTGTTTTTAACATGTTGACTCAACGTCAGACCATATAACTTCCTTATCGTTTCGTCACTATCATCACTTAATCCAATGATAAGATTATTTTTAGTTTATAAATCTACACGTTTTTAATTCTACCGCGCTATGTTTTCTTAGAAATCCTAAAGGGTATCGTGCGAATGATTCTGATCTAAATCTCAAAGCTGGAACCTATCGTTAGCACTTTTCCATATTCTCTGTAAAATCTCTCCAGCGATTTTCCTGCCTGAGCGGTACCTCTTAAAAGCGGGGAGTAAATAAGGCTTGAATTGGATTTAAGGAACGAAATATATCAATTTTGTTACGTTACACCTTAAAGCGTTTGTGATAAATTCAATCCGCTTTTGTCTATTAATATTGGTCGATTTGTTGTTTCTACTATAGAGAGTAAGGATATGAATGGATTTGCATATTTAGCAATGGCAATTGTTGCCGAAGTTATAGCAACGGCTTCATTAAAAGCCTCCGATGGGTTTAGTAAATTATTCCCCTCTATACTGGTCATTGTTGGATACGGCATCGCTTTCTGGGGGTTATCCCAGGTGGTTAAAGTGGTGCCATTAGGAATTGCTTACGCCATATGGTCGGGCTTGGGTATTGTGCTGGTTTCTGTTGCGGCGATATTCTTATATCAGCAGAAGCTGGATTGGGCGGCTATTTTAGGTATGTCTCTTATTGTCGCCGGTGTCATGGTAATAAACCTGCTTTCTAACACCAGTGCGCATTAATTAACAATTAACGGCGCTTCTGTTTTCCCTGAATCGTTTTCTGGAGAAGAGATATGTTAAACGTCAGTAATAAGAAAGGATGCCGGACACTCTTATTAGGAGTACTCTTTGGTATTGCTGTATTAACGGGTTGTAGTAGCCAGACAGGGAAAACAGCTACCCAATATCAGAGGATACAATATTCTCAACCGGAAAATTCTCAACCGGGAAATTCTCAGTCGGAAGTGGCTCTTAGAGATAATGCCAGAGCAATCTGTTCTTATGCAGGGGGTATACCGGCGTTAGCAATACAATTAGATGGTGCGCAAATACCTGTTTGCCAGTTGACAAATGGTAAGCGTTGTGATGAAAGGGCGTTATTGCAAGGTTCCTGTGCATCAATTTGAGGCAATTGATATTGAGCAGGAACATGCCGTTCGGGTATCCGGTTATAGGCAGCCTTAGGCATGATTCTGCGAGTATATTTGATTCATCAGACAATGATTGTTAGCTGTCTGAGTGGGTAATTATTTACGGCTGAAAAATTGGCTGATTAAGACTAATGCAGCAACAATCAAATAAGCCGCAAAAATGCCGACCAGCCATTGCGGCATCTCTAATGTCAGGAATTGCCACTGTCTTACTGAACAATCACCTGTCGCTTCAAATATAGAAGGCAGCCATTGATTCAACGCCAGCCATGAAGGGAAGTTGACGAAAAAATCACAGGTATTAAATGGCGAAGGGTGCAACAGCATCATGGTATGTTCCCATGCGAGTCGCAGGCCGCTCCAGGCACTGTAGATCCACAAAACAATAGCCAGCCAGCGTAACGGCGTTTTTGGCGCGATCATACCCAATACTCCGGCGCCTAACACACCAAACAGCGCAACCCGCTCATAAATACACATCACGCAGGGCTGTAATTTCATCATATGTTGAAAATATAATGCCGAACCTTCCAGTATCAGGGCAGTCAAGGTCATTAACAGCCATGCGCTTCGTCCTTGAGAACAGTGGTTTAAAAATCGCATCATTTCCGTTTTTCCATGCAGATTAAGATAAACAATTGAACGCTTATTTTGCCGACTTACAGGTAACAAAAAAAGTCAATTAAGGTAAATTTGGTTTTTTCGGAGAAAAAACTAAAACCGTATTGCGTGTAGTCACTGTGCAATACGGCTTTGATTATGTTACGAAATAAATTGTTGCTGATTATGGCAAGGCAATTAAGCCCCATTGAACCATCATGTCAGTGACCGGAATTAATAGAAATTCTACGCACAGCAAACCGACCAAAGTCATCACGATAGTATAGGGTAATGCCATCATCACCATGCGACCGTAAGACAAACGGATTAACGGCGATAATGCCGAAGTCAACAGGAACAGAAATGCCGCTTGTCCGTTCGGTGTGGCAACGGAAGGCAGGTTAGTGCCGGTATTAATGGCGACAGCCAGATATTCAAATTGTTTATGTGAAATTAACCCCTCTTGCATAGCAGCCCTCGCTTCGTTGATATAAACCGTACCAACGAATACGTTATCTGATACTGATGAGAGCAGGCCGTTGAACAGATAGAATAGAGAAAGTTGAGAAGTTTCAGAAACCTGTAATACGAACTGAATAAATGGCGTAAAGAGTTGCTGATCAACGATGACTGCAACGATAGAAAAGAAGACAGTCAGTAATGCCGTGAATGGCAGCGCCTCTTCAAATGCTTTACCCAGTGCATGTTCTTCGGTAATTCCACAGAACGACGTGGTTAGAATAATGACTGAAAGGCCGATCAACCCAACGTCTGCCAAATGAAATGCCAGCGCGACAATGAGCCATATGCCTATCAGCGCTTGGGCAATAAGCTGCGCTTTTTCTTTACGTGTTCGTTTTGCGCTGGTTTTTTTATCGTAATCTTCTAACACTTGTCGGACGCGCTCTGGTAATTCTGCACCATAACCGAACAGCTTAAAGTGTTCGACCAGAAAACAGACTAACAGCCCGCAAATAAAGACAGGTAAAGTAACCGGAGCCATGCGAATAAAGAAGGTGACAAAATCCCAATTAACGTTTTTGGCGATAATCAGATTTTGTGGTTCTCCTACCATTGTCATCACACCGCCGAGGGCAGTACCTAAACCGGCATGCATCATCAGACTGCGCAAAAAAGCACGAAACTGTTCAAGCGTTTGTTTCTTTTTTGCTGTGTCAATGTGATTGTCATGTTTAGAATCAATGACATCATGTTGATCGGTAATAAAGTTGTTGTAGATGGAATAGAAGCCAAGGGAGACGCTAATAACCACGGCAATAACTGTCAGCGCGTCAAGAAATGCTGACAGAAATGCACTAGCCAGGCAAAATGCCAAGGCAAGCATACGTTTAGATTTTATGGAGAGCAGGAGTTTAGTGAAAGCGAATAATAGTAATTGCTTCATAAAGTAAATTCCTGCCACCATAAATATCAGCAACAGTACAACTTCCAAATTATTAGCAATTTCATGACCCACTTGTTGAGGCGAGGTCATGCCGATGATGACCGCTTCAATTGCCAACAAGCCCCCCGGTTGTAACGGGTAACATTTAAGCGCCATTGCTAAAGTGAATATAAATTCGATAACAAGCAGCCAGCCTGCGACAAATGGGTTAATAAAGAAGAATATCAATGGGTTGGTGATGAGAAAGATGATGATAGCTAGCTTATACCAATCTGGCGAGTTGCCGAGAAAGTTTTTTACCGCCGTTTTTAGGATACTGGTTTCCATTGCAATTAAAGTTCCTCTAAATTCGTAAGATCGTGTTCTTTAAACAATAGTACGCTTTAATACAGAATATTTTAAGGGAAATGAGTCATAGTTAAGCATGAGTACGCTTGTTTTTATGACCGCCTTTACGCTTTCTAGACTACATAGCTATATTGAAGTTGCGTATTCTGATATAATTTCATCTATTATTAGTTGAAAAAATCACGTTGGAATAACAAAAATATGGTCATTAAGGCTCAAAGTCCCGCAGGTTTTGCGGAAGAGTATATTATTGAGAGTATATGGAACGGCCGTTTTCCTCCTGGCTCTATTCTTCCAGCAGAACGTGAATTATCTGAGTTAATTGGTGTGACAAGGACCACCCTGCGTGAGGTATTGCAGCGTTTGGCACGCGATGGATGGTTAACTATTCAGCATGGCAAACCAACAAAAGTAAATAACTTTTGGGAAACATCGGGTCTTAATATCTTAGAGACTCTGGCCCGTCTTGATCACGATCGTGTTCCTGAGTTGATTGATAACCTACTGGCGGTGAGAACGAATATCGCAGCGATATTTATTCGCACGGCTTTTAGGCATAATCCGGGTAAGTCATTGGAAGTATTGGCAGAAAAAGAGAAAGTGGAAGATAGTTCGGAGTCATTTAGCTCGCTGGATTATGATATTTTCCGTGGTTTGGCTTTCGCTTCGGGCAACCCAATTTACGGCCTGATTATCAACGGCTTGAAAGGGCTGTATACTCGTGTTGGGCGCTATTACTTCTCTAACCCTGAAGCGCGAAAATTGGCGCTGAATTTTTATCAGCAACTGGTGATATTATGCCGCGATAAATCCTACGATAAGGTTATGGAGTGTGTTCGTAACTATGGTAAAGAGAGTGGCGTCATTTGGCACAGTATGCAAAGTACAATGCCAAGTGATTTATCTGAATTGTCGCTGATATCTCGTTAATATTCTTATTTAATCTCAGGCTTTATCCAATCTATTAGTTTCAAATCAAAATTATTTTGAGTTGGCCCGGTGCAGCATGCTCTGTACCGGGAGTTTTGTTTTTTTCTCACTCAATTTCAAGCCAATCGTTAATGTCTCTATTTTGGAGTATTATTCTGAGTATTTGGTTTTTATTTGAATTTTTGTTTCGATTAATTGATGGTTATTGGTATCTTGTGGTTGTTTAATTGATTCGTTTTTTTTGTCAAAAAATCCAGAATAATGACTTGAAACGGAATAATTAGTATGCGATTCATATCGTAATTATTACCTTAATTTTATGATTTTAATATCAATTTTTATAATTTGGCTATGTGTGAATCACAAATAAATTTGTTGCATGAATGTAATCTAATTGTGACCTAAATCATAAATATAGATTATTGACGTAACCGATGATTGTTCTATATTGGTTTTTTATAAACAGCATATTATGCTTGCCTAAAATTTTAAATCATCCGAGGGCTATGATGAAAATCCTTGTTTTAGGTAGTGGCGTTATTGGTGTAACCAGTGCCTGGTATTTGGTACAGCAAGGCCATGAAGTCACTGTCATTGATCGTCAGGGAAGCGCTGCTGAGGAGACCAGTGCGGCTAATGCCGGGCAGATCTCGCCGGGATACGCGACCCCGTGGGGAGCGCCGGGCATTCCATTGAAAGCCATTAAATGGATGTTTCAGCGCCATGCTCCGTTGGCTATTCGTCCTGATGGATCGCTGTTTCAGTTACGCTGGATGTGGCAGATGTTGCGTAATTGCGATGCCGGTCACTATGCGATAAATAAGAGCAGAATGGTGCGACTGGCAGAGTACAGCCGTGATTGTATCAAACAGTTGAGGGCAGATACCGGTATTCAATATGAAGGGCGTCAGAAGGGCACGCTTCAGTTATTCCGTACGAATAAGCAGTTTGATAATGCCGTGAATGACATAGCTGTTCTTGAACAGGAAGGCGTTCCTTACAATTTATTAACGGCGGATAAACTGGCGACAGTAGAGCCAGCGTTAGCGCATGTCGCTCACAAGTTGGCGGGGGGCTTGCAATTACCGAACGACGAAACGGGGGATTGTCAGCTTTTTACCAAAGAGTTGGCGAAAATGGCAGAAGCGGCAGGGGTAACGTTTCTGTTTAATAAGCAGATCAAACAGTTATTGGTGGAAGGGCGGCGGATTACCGGCGTCCAATGCGAAGATGACATTATGACAGCAGACAGCTATGTTGTTGCGATGGGCGCCTATTCCACTGAATTGCTGAAAGGTTTTGTCAAAATTCCCGTATATCCACTGAAAGGTTATTCATTAACGATGCCTGTTGTCGATGCAGAACTGGCTCCGGTATCTACTGCATTGGATGAAACATACAAAATTGCGATTACCCGGTTTGATAACCGTATTCGTGTGGGCGGAATGGCAGAAGTTGTAGGCTTCAATCTGGATCTACTTAAAGCACGCTATGAAACATTGAAAATGGTGGTACAAGACCTTTATCCCGGCGGAGGCGATATTACTCAGACCCGTTTTTGGACGGGATTACGCCCAATGACCCCAGATGGCACCCCAATTGTCGGCCCGACTGCATATCACAATCTCTACCTAAACACAGGGCATGGAACATTGGGATGGACAATGGCATGTGGTTCCAGTCAATTACTGGCTGATATTATTTCGGGTAAAAAGCCCGCCATTGCGTCTGATGATTTATCAGTATTTCGTTATGTTAATGGTTTTAATACAAAATTGGCGCCATTTAGCCACCAATTACACACTGAACTAAGAGGCTAATAGAATGCCACGTCCGATTTCGGCAACGATTCATCTTGATGCGTTAGAAAATAATCTGGCGATTATTCGTAATAAGGTCGGTAATAGTAAAATCTGGGCTGTTGTTAAAGCAAATGCTTATGGGCATGGTTTGAGTTGCATATGGCAATATCTCGATCAGGCTGATGGATTTGCTTTACTTGATTTTAATGAGGCGATTTTATTACGGGAGCAGGGTTGGCAGGGGCCAATTTTGCTATTGGAAGGATTTTTTAAACCTGAAGACTTGTCGATAATTGATGAATATCGGTTAATAACGGTAGTGCATAGTCATTGGCAACTGAAAGCAATAGAGATGGCCAATTTAAGTAAGCCAATCGATATTTATCTCAAACTCAATAGCGGTATGAATCGATTGGGATTTCCTGCGGATCAATATAGAACGGTTTTATCATCGGCAAAGCGTATCCGGCAAATTGGGCAAATAACATTAATGTCACATTTTGCGAATGCGGATAAGGATAATAAAGAGATTAGCGTTGCTGAACAACTTAACGTTATTAATTCGGTCAGTCATGGATTGGATATTTCTCAATGTCTGGCTAATTCAGCCGCTTCTTTGTGGTATCCACAAACTCATCAAGATTGGGTACGTCCCGGGATTGTGCTGTATGGCGCCTCACCGAGTGGAAAGTGGAAAGATATTGCCGATATTGGGTTGAAAGCCGTGATGAGCCTGCAAAGTGAAATTATTGCCATTCAGGATCTCAAAGTAGGAGACAAAATTGGTTATGGTAGTGAATATACAGCACCGGGTCCTGTGCGAGTTGGTACAGTTGCCTGTGGCTATGCTGATGGTTATCCCCGTCGTGTAATGACGGGGACGCCGATTATTGTCGATGGTGTTAGGACTCAAGTATTAGGTACAGTATCAATGGATATGTTGTCGGTGGATTTAACGCCTTGTCCGCAGGCCCAAATTGGCAGTCCTGTTGAATTATGGGGGCAAAATTTGCCGGTGGATGATGTGGCTGAGATTTCCGGGACGATTGGTTATGAATTATTGTGTGCATTGGCAAATCGGGTCCCGGTATCTCTATGTCGTTAAATGCTATGTCGTTAAATACCAGACAGAGTGTCAAATGGTAATTAGCGACGGGTATTATTACAGGAAATAAGTTACCGTTTTCGCTAAATTAGTATATTTTTGTTTTGTATAATCTGTCTATTTCTGTCATAAAAATTGGGTTGACACTAAACATATTGTGCTCTTTAAGAAAAATAGGACATTATTGCTTGGAAATGAGGGAAATGATCTCTTACACTTGATATAGCTAATCGCATAATTGTTTTAAAGGAAATAGTTAATCATGATCAACAAAGCTAAAATTTTAGCCACAGTCGTCACTTTTTGTCTTTCTTCATCTTTAGCTTATGCGGGGCAGTGGTCAATTGGCGCCTCTGTTTTGGCTGAGGCATCACCTTATAAAGGTGTGAAGAATAAAGATAAAGTGTTGTTTGTTCCAATGGTTAATTATGAAAGTGACAATTTCTATTTTCATACTTTAGCCGCCGGGTACTATTTGTGGAATCAGCCAAAAGATCAGTTATCTCTAGATGTCTATTACTATCCTCAAAATTTCCGCCCAAAAGATAGTGAAGATAAGCAGATGAAAAAGCTGGATCGTCGTGATGATACTATGATGGGCGGTTTTAGCTATCGTCATATTGAAGATTGGGGGACGTTGCGTAGCTCTTTTGCCGCGGATACGTTGAGTAAAAGTAAAGGTATAAGGATTGACCTGGCTTATTTGTACGAATTTAAAAGTGATGATTGGTCATTACAACCGGGATTAGGCGTGGTTTGGAATAGTAAAAAACAAAATCGTTATGAGTATGGTATCAAAGATAATGAATCGCGCCGTAGCGGACTAGAAAAATATACGCCAGATGATAGCTGGACTCCCTATGTGGAATTATCTGCCAATTATAAATTTAACCAAGAATGGTCTGCGTTTATGATGGGACGTGTTGAGCGTTTACCGAGTGAAATTAAGGATAGTCCGATGGTTAATAAGTCATATTCAAGTATTGTTTGGACAGGTGTTACATATAGTTTTTAATTACTCACTGCGATAATATCGGATAGAGACTGAATTCACTAAGTAGTATTCAGTCTTTTTGATTTAAATGAGAGAGATATTTACTGGTAGTCTTTCCGGCAACGAATTAGAACTGAAATATGGGCTGGACTATCATCTTTAGAGATCAATGGCTTATTGATACGAGCTGTTTCTACACAAACCATATTCTTATAACCTTCATTGCACATATCTTTCATTCCGTTCGATAGTTGGGCGCCGGGATTCCAGCATACAACATCACTGTGATGATAATGGTGAATTTCAATGGTTCGTTTCAGCGATTTATCCCTTATCAGATTAAAATCTTCTGGCTCGGTATAAATATGATCGGTACGACCGTTGAAAATAAGATCCTCTGTTGTTGTGTATTGCTCTTTATCGGCAACCGTATCAATAAAATGTTTACCTAAGCCACTGACTGAAATTTGATTAATATCGCCTATATTCAGATAAGTGTGCAGGGCACAAGTTGCTTGATAATCACCATAGGTTTCCAGTTCCACTTCACAGGTTTCACACAGTTTGAAACGGGCAATCAAAGTAAAATCATAAGGCCACAATTTATGGGTATATTCATTGTCTCTCAGCGTAAAAGTGAGTATGACGCCATTTTCATGTTCATTATGCGCGCTAAATTCCCAGGGAAGAATTCTGGCAAACCCGTGACTTGGCGCTCTTGAGGAACCAAACCAAGGCCAACAAATAGGAATACCGCCGCGGATAGCAGTACCTGCTGCAAATATGGTTTTCCTGCTTAACCACAACCCCGGTTCCTCACCATTGGGTTGCCAGGCGATGAGATGTGCTCCTTGCAGACTGATTGCGCCACGAACCTTAGGATGATCGACGACTATCAGTGGGAAGCCATCTATATTTCGTTGACTAATCGCTGGAGAAATTTGTTCAGCGACCGGTAATGAAAAGATTCTATTGTTCATCCGTATATACCCGTCATCTTTCAAGTTGCTTCTTTGTTGGCTGCACTCACTCACACCGGTCACATAGTTACCTATGCTCCCGGCGATTCGCTCCCTTGCCGCCGCGATGCATCTTGAAATCCATAGGGTATAATCTTGTGAATCAAAGTTGGGCGATGGCATGACCCAAGAATAACGCATGTTGTATACAGATTGAAACAAAAGAGCTGCCGGGGAAGGGCAGCTCTTTTCAGGCAAGGAGATTACTCAGTTATTTGGCGATGTGAGCAATCAGATCCAGAACCTTGTTAGAGTAACCGGTTTCGTTGTCATACCAGGAAACCAATTTCACAAAGTTGTCGTTCAGAGCGATACCTGCTTTGGCGTCAAATACAGAAGTCAGTTTTTCGCCATTGAAATCGTTGGATACGACGTCATCTTCGGTGTAACCCAGAACGCCTTTCAGTTCACCTTCCGCCGCATCTTTGATTGCATCACAGATTTGTTGATAAGTGGCTGGTTTTTCCAGACGCACAGTCAGGTCGACAACCGATACGTTAGGAGTAGGCACGCGGAAAGCCATGCCAGTCAGTTTACCGTTCAGTTCAGGGATAACTTTACCAACCGCTTTAGCCGCACCGGTAGATGATGGGATGATATTTTGAGCCGCGCCACGACCACCACGCCAATCTTTCGCAGAAGGACCGTCAACGGTTTTCTGAGTTGCCGTTGTTGCGTGAACAGTGGTCATCAGACCTTCAACAATGCCGAATTTATCATTGATAACTTTAGCCAGCGGCGCCAGACAGTTAGTGGTACAGGAAGCATTAGAAACGATGTCCTGGCCTGTATAAGTTTTGTGGTTAACACCCATAACAAACATAGGCGTGTCATCTTTGGACGGGCCGGTCAGAACAACTTTTTTCGCACCAGCGGCAATGTGCTTACGTGCGGTTTCGTCAGTCAGGAAGATACCTGTTGCTTCTGCGACAACATCAACACCCACTTCATTCCATTTCAGGTTAGCTGGATCTCTTTCTGCTGTAACGCGGATAGTTTTGCCGTTAACAATCAGGTGGCCGTCTTTTACTTCAACAGTGCCGTTGAAGCGACCGTGAGTTGAATCGTATTTCAGCATGTAAGCCATGTATTCGGCGTCCAGCAAATCGTTGATTGCAACGATTTCGATGTCTGAGCGTTCTTGTGCGGCACGGAAAACAATACGGCCAATACGACCAAAACCGTTGATACCTACTTTGATAGTCATAGTGTTCCACCAGCTATTTTTTAGTGAATTAAAAATTATTACTAAAGTTACCAAAACCTTGCCAGCCGTCAAGCGGAATCGTGTCAATAGCTGAAAAACATTAGCTTTGAGTTCACCATTTAGACGCTTGCCATAGGGTACTGGCAATCGAGCCGCCCATCATTATCAAGGCGTAGACAGATATTGAAAGTTAATTAGTTAGATATGCGAGTCACATCACAAATAGTAGGATTACCCGTTATCTTTCAAGTTGCCTCTTTGTTGGCCGCGCTCACTCACCCCGGTCACATAGCTCGCTATGCTCCCGGGGATTCGCTCCCTTGCCGTCGCGATTCATCTTGAAATCCATAGGGTATGGACAGATTCAGTTAACCACTTAAAATAAATTCCACTGATGTGATGTTAATTTTTTGTTATTATTAATCAATTTTATTGAGAACATGAGTCTTATTATTAAGGTGGTCGTTATGGCTAAGAATCCTGATGTTTCCCTTTGTAAAGAACTGACTGATATTCAGCGTCATGTAACCCAGAATGCCGGGACAGAGCCGCCATTCTCAGGGAAATTGCTGCATAATAAGAAAAGCGGCATGTATCATTGTTTATGCTGCGAGCAACCGTTATTTATGTCCGACACTAAATTTGATTCTGGTTGTGGCTGGCCGAGCTTTTACCAGCCTGTAACTCATGATGCGGTGCAGTATCTTGATGATAATAGTCACAATATGCACCGTATTGAAGTGCGTTGCAGCCATTGCAACGCTCATTTGGGGCATGTATTCCCTGATGGACCGCAACCGACAGGAGAACGTTTTTGTATCAACTCGGCTGCATTAAGCTTTACTGATGACAATACAGGCGAAAAAACAGTAGGTTAAATCATTTTTATGATTGCGGACATAATCGTATTTTACGCAAAAAATCGTTTCAGCTAATTCTGGAAAATAATGAGGAAATATCAATGGAACTGGATGATCTGTTATCTGTAATGACACCAGAAATATATCAACGCTTGGTTCAGGCGGTAGAACTAGGTAAATGGCAGGATGGCGTGCCTCTAACGGTAGAGCAGAAAGAGCATAGTTTGCAAATGATTATGCTATGGCAATCAAGGCATAACCATGATCCGCAACATATGACGATTGGTACTGACGGTCAGTTGGTGATGAAGAGTAAACAAGAACTGAAAGCGACCTTTCAGTCTGAAGTGGTGGCGACATTCAAGCCATAATCTTTGGCGAGTTGAAAAGGCTGAGTGTGTAAACTCAGCCTGGCCTTGGATTAATATCAGAGGAGAGCGTTTTCTAGTTGATCAAGTTCTATCAATATAGCGCCTTTCTCTTTTATCTCGTTAAATGCTGATTGGCTATCATTTGGACTGAGGTTAACCCCCCGACAACCATCAGTAATGACCCAAGTCTCATAACCTAATGTCAGCGCATCTAGCACAGTAAACTTCACGCAATAATCAGTCGCGATACCGATAATAAACAGGCGTTCAATTTGCTGTGCTTGCAACCAGTCATCAAGCCGGGTTTTACTCAGATGGCCGTTGTCAAAGAAAGCGCTGTAGCTATCGATCTGTGGATTTTCACCTTTATGGAAAATTTCGAGAATGGCTTGCTTGTTTAGCTGTGGATGGAAATCAGCGCCAGGCTGACCCTGAACACAGTGTACCGGCCACCATACCTGTGGAATACCGTTTAATATACCGATATCACCGATCTGTTGCCCGGAATTTACTGCGAAGCTCATATGTTCAGCCGGATGCCAGTCTTGAGTGGCAATAATGCTGATATTGTGTTTCAGACAAATATCAATTGCCTGATTTGCCGCAACAATGACTTGTTCACTCTCTTCTACGGCTAAAGCGCCGCCGGTACAGAAGTCGTTCTGTAGATCAATAAGTAATAGGGCTGTTTTCATCTTTTTCCTTGATTATTTATCAGGATAACTTAATTCACCACGTAAATTTTGTTGCATTAAATAACGAATTTTTTCATTGCTATAGGGTTGACTGAGTAAATAGTGCAACTTGGTTAAAGTTGCTTCAAAAGTCATATCGTAGCCGCTGATTACCCCTGCTTCCGCCAGAGCATGGCCCGTTGCATAACCTTCCATATTTACTCGGCCAGAAATGCATTGAGTCAAATTAACAACCACGATCCCTCTCTCTGTTGCCTGTTTTAGCTCTTTCAGTAGTTCAGGGCGCTGAGGTGCGTTTCCGACGCCATACGAGCGCAGGATGAGAGCCTTAACCGGCTGCATTAAAATATTATTCACAACCTGACTGGAAAGGCCAGGGTAAATGGTGATTACGCCAATTGGCTGAGGGGTAATCCGATGAGTAATAAACTCGCCATGACTGGCAGGGGCAGAACAAGCATTGAAAGTTTTGATGTTAATACCGGCTTCCATTAATGGAGAACAGTTTGGCGAGGCAAAAGCATCAAAACCGTCGGCATGTGCTTTGACGGTCCGATTCCCACGAAACAGTTTATTATTGAAAAACAGGCTGACCTCGTTAACCGGGTAATTAGCGGCAAGGTAAAGCGCATTCAATAAGTTTGTCTGCCCATCAGAGCGCAGCGCTTCCAGTGGGATTTGCGACCCTGTGACAATGACTGGCTTACCCAGATTCTCAAACATAAAGGAGAGGGCCGATGCCGTAAATGCCATTGTATCCGTACCATGCAGGATCACGAACCCATCATAATCATGGTAGTTTTCTCGGATATCATCAGCGATAAACTGCCAGTCTTCTGGGGTCATATCAGAAGAATCGATCAGTGGTTGATGTTCACGGATGGTGAATGTCGGCATTTCCGGTCGATGGAATTCGGGCATCTTTGTTAATTGACGCTGTAAATGCCCGGAAACGGGAATGTATCCCTGAGATGAGTGTCGCATCCCGATGGTTCCGCCAGTATAGACGACATAAATAGATTTCTTCCGCATGACTGTACCTCATAAAAAGATCAGCTGGATTATAGGAGTATTACAGAAGAAAAAAAGCCTGACAGGGATTTGTCAGGCTAAATTAATCGAGTTATTACCTGGAATCAGGCATTATTATGGGCTGTTTAGCGAATATCTCCGCAATTTAAACAGAATGCATAACGATTTTGTGGATCATTCAGATGGCGATAGAACTCACTTTGTTGTTTCACTTCCTGAGCCACTTGCGCCAATGGAGCGGGGAGCCAGGCTTGAACCGCTTCCGGTATGATAACTTGCGCGGTTGTTGTCAACTGGTTCATCAGCAACTCACTGAATGACATTTCAGGCTGCATCCAGTCAAGTTCTGGGTTATCCAATTTTGCCAATTCAGCCGCTTTAGTGACCGCATCATCGAAATCCCCTAATTGGTCGACCAATCCATTGGTTTTAGCATCATGACCAATCCACACATGGCCCTGAGCAATTTTATCGATTTCTTCACGTGTTTTATGGCGCGAATCAGCAACAAGGCCGATAAAGTTGTTATAGCCATTTTCGATATTAAGCTGCATCAGCTCTGAGAACTGTTTGCTGAGTCCTTTGGTAACAGAAATACCCGCGAGTGGCGTCGTGGAAACGCCATCAGTGTGGATACCAATATGTTCCAGACTGTTTTCATAAGTAGTGATGACACCGAAGATACCGATAGAACCCGTCAACGTACTTTGGTTTGCGATGATGTAATTAGATGGAGTAGAGATCCAGTAACCACCGGATGCCGCCATTCCTCCCATAGAAACCACCACAGGTTTATTCGCCGCGCGTAGCGCGGCCAGTTCGGTGCGAATAACATCAGAAGCGCTCACACTGCCGCCAGGGCTGTTTACTCGCAGAATAACGGCTTTGATATTATCATCCAGACGGGCTTGACGAATCTGAGCGGCGGTTGTGTCACCCCCAACCATACCTGGAGTCTGCTGCCCATCGACGATTGCGCCTTGTGCGACAATAACGGCGATATTGCCTTTAGATGATGATCTGCCTTCCACCAATTGCGGTGCATAATCGTAAATGCTGATAGCATTGAAGCGGCGGTTTTTTTCGTCCCAACCAAAGGCTTTTGTCATGTCGCTTTCAATGACATTGCGTGGCGCGACATAATCGACCAGCTTATGTTTAAGCGCATATTGCGCATTGTCTCCGCCAACAGCGCGTAAGCCGGCAATCATCTCATCAGCGCCTGGGAATACCTGATCAACAGTGAGTTTGCGGTTGGTTGCGACAGTATTGAGGTAGTTGTTCCATAGACCGTTGACCCAACGGCTATCAGCTTCGCGGGCATCGGGGGACATATCATCACGCATAACCGGCTCAACGGCTGATTTATACGTGCCGACGCGGAAAATATGCGCGGTGACTTTCAGTGAGTCCAGCAAGGATTTGTAATACAGGTTATTGGTTGAATAGCCATAAAGACCAACCGTTCCTTGTGGCGATAGATAGATTTTATCGGCAAAGGTAGACAGATAATACTGTGACTGATTATAACTATCACTGATAGCATAAACGGGTTTACCGGAAGTTTTAAACTCATTAATCGCCTTACCGATATACTGCATGGATGGCTGGTCGGCGCCGATGAAATCATCAAGTTTCAGCACCAGACCTGTGATTTTGGCATCGGTTTTTGCCTGACGAATGCTATCAACAATATCAAACAGGGAGTTTTCCTGGAATTTATTGCCGGATGCGCCAAACAGTTCACGGCTCAATTGAGTCAATGGAGTACGGCTGGAGACCTGATCCACAATAACACCGGTGAGATTGACATATAATGCTCCCCGATAACTATCCGCCGTTTTGTTTGGCTGTTGATAAAGCAGAAAACCGCCAACTACAACCAGAACCAGCATGATAAAAATCAGGTTTGAAATGACTTCCCGAATAAAATTTAATAGTCGCCAACTCCATTTAAATAATCTTGCGATCAACTTCCATAAAATACGCATATCATCTCCAAAAACAGGATCAAGTGAAGCTATCCTAATGATCAGACATGTAAATGTCAGCTTCAAATAGTGGCATATTGTCTGAAAAGACAGCTTTTGGGACTTTTATTTGTTAACAAATAAACAGAAAATGTTAGCTTATAACAAAATACATTATCTAGGAGAGAAAAGATGGATGCATTAGAACTTTTGTTGAACAGACGTTCAGTATCACGTTTAACAACCCCGGCGCCTCAAGATGAAGCGTTACAGCATATTCTGGCGGCGGGAATGAGAGCGCCTGATCATGGCGCATTACGTCCGTGGCGCTTTATTGTCATGCAGGATGAAGGTATTGAACGGTTCAGTCGATTACTCCATCAAGCAGCCATTGATAGTCAGCTTGGCGCTGACGCGGAAGAAAAAGCGAAAAGCGCGCCTTATCGCGCGCCATTAATCATCGCTGTTATTGCAAAAGTGGCTGAGAATTCCAAAATACCGGAATGGGAACAGGTGGTTTCCGCGGGTTGTGCGGTACATGCGATGCAAATGGCGGCGGTGGCTCAAGGGTTTGGCGGTATCTGGCGTACCGGTCCGTGGATTGATGATAATACCGTGCGTGCCGGTTTGGGGTGTGATGAACATGACAAAATAGTGGGTTTTCTCTACCTTGGAACGCCTGTGCTAAAAGCGCCAAATAAGGTTACTCCGCCGGATATGACTAATTTTGTCAGCTATTTGTAACCGAGGTCTGTTATGTCAACAGAAATTCGCCTTACCCAATATAGCCACGGCGCTGGATGCGGTTGTAAAATTTCACCAAAAGTTTTGGAAACCATTCTACATAGTGAGCAGGAAAAATTTCTTGACCCTCATTTACTGGTTGGTAATGAAACCCGTGATGATGCCGCGGTTTATGATATTGGCAACGGGACCGGTATTGTCAGTACGACAGATTTCTTCATGCCGATTGTAGATGATCCATTTGATTTTGGGCGTATTGCCGCCACAAATGCTATCAGTGATATTTATGCGATGGGCGGTAAGCCCATCATGGCGATAGCTATTTTAGGATGGCCTATCGATAAATTGGCGCCGGAAATTGCCCGTAAGGTGATTGAAGGCGGCAGAGCGGCGTGTAAAGGGGCTGGGATTGCACTGGCGGGAGGGCACTCTATTGATGCGCCTGAGCCTATTTTTGGTCTGGCTGTAACCGGTATCGTTAATATTGACCGAGTGAAGCAGAACAGCGCGGCGAAAGCGGGTTGCCAGCTATTGCTGACCAAGCCGCTTGGCATCGGTGTATTGACTACGGCGGAGAAAAAAGGCTTGCTGTTGCCTGAACATCAGGGCGTCGCGATCGAAACCATGTGTCGTTTAAATAAGTTGGGAATGGATCTTGCCGAGGTGGCGGGTGTTGCCGCAATGACTGATGTAACCGGGTTTGGTCTGTTAGGGCATTTGAGTGAGATTTGTGAAGGATCGGGGGTCCAGGCGACTCTCCATTTTGCAAAAGTGCCTAAACTGCCGGAAGTGGAATCCTATATTGAGAAGGGTTGTGTTCCGGGGGGAACCGGGCGTAACTTTGATAGTTACGGTCATCTTGTTGGTGAAATGACAGAACTTCAACGCAAGCTGTTATGTGATCCGCAAACATCCGGCGGCTTGCTGTTGGCTGTTCTACCAGAAGCTATGGACGAAGTGAAAGCGATTGCACGATGTCATGGCATCGAACTGACCGCGATAGGTGAATTGTCTGAGCAGCAGTCAGGCAGAGTACTCATTGAGGTTAATGAATAATATCCATGCGGCTTTTTATTGCAGAAAAACCTAGCCTGGCCAGGGCGATCGCCGATGTTTTACCCAAACCGCATCGCCGTGGCGATGGCTTTATTGCTTGTGGCGATAACCAGTTTGTTACCTGGTGTATCGGTCACTTGCTAGAACAGGCGGAACCTGATGCCTATGACGGTCGTTTTGCCCGTTGGTCATTAGTTGATCTTCCAATCATTCCTGAAAAATGGCAGTTAAAACCGCGACCTTCCGTTGAGAAACAGCTCAACATCATCCAGACGTTGTTGGAGAAAGCCGATGAAGTAGTGCATGCCGGCGACCCGGATCGGGAAGGGCAACTGTTGGTGGATGAGGTTCTGGATTTTTTGAAGCTGGATGATATCAGGCGTAAAAATGTTCGTCGTTGCTTGATAAGCGATCTAAATCCGCAGGCGGTGACCAGAGCGGTTGAGCGGTTGAGGGATAACCGGGATTTTATTCCGCTATGTGTTTCAGCTCTCGCCAGAGCCAGAGCGGATTGGTTGTATGGCATTAATATGACCCGCGCTTATACCTTGCTTGGCCGTAATGCAGGGTATCAGGGGGTATTATCTGTCGGGCGTGTCCAGACCCCGGTTTTGGGGTTAGTGGTCCGTCGGGATGAAGAGATTGAGCATTTCGTACCCAAAGATTTTTTTGAGGTGAAAGCGCATATTGTTACGCCGAAAGATGAACGATTTATCGCTATCTGGCAACCAAGTGAATCTTGTATTGATTTTTTGGATGAAGAAGGACGATTGATCCACCGGCCTCTGGCTGAACATGTGGTTGCCAGAATAACCGGTCAACCAGCCTATGTGACCTCTTATCAGGATAAACGGGAATCTGAGGTCGCGCCTTTGCCATTTTCATTATCTTCTTTGCAGATCGAAGCTGCCAAGCGTTTTGGCCTAAATGCGCAGCAAGTGTTGGATATTTGTCAGCGATTGTATGAAACACATAAGCTAATTACTTATCCTCGTTCTGATTGCCGTTATTTGCCTGATGAACACTTTGCCGGTCGTCATGCGGTGCTTAATGCGATATCTATTCACGCAACAAATCTGTTGCCACAAGAATTATTGGAAATAGATAGAAAGAATCGTTGTTGGGATGATAAAAAGGTTGATGCTCACCATGCAATTATCCCGACAGCACGAAGCAGTCATATAAATCTGACAGAGAACGAGGCTAATGTTTATGGTTTGATTGCCAGACAATATTTGATGCAATTTTTCCCGGATGCCATATTCCGTAAATGTGTTATTGAATTAGAAATTGCTGGTGGAAAATTTATTGCTAAAGCTCGTTTTCTTGCTGAGGCAGGTTGGAGAACGTTGCTTGGTAATAAAGAGCGTGATGAAGAGAATGACGGAACGCCATTACCGGTTGTTGCTAAAGGTGATGAATTATTGTGTGAAAGAGGAGAGGTGGTAGAGCGCCAAACCCAACCACCGAAACCATTTACTGATGCAACTATTCTTTCTGCTATGACGGGAATCGCCCGTTTTGTACAGGATAAGGAACTGAAAAAAGTTCTTCGTGCAACAGATGGACTGGGGACGGAAGCAACTCGGGCTGGCATTATCGAGCTGCTGTTTAAACGGGAGTTTCTTTATAAGCAAGGGCGCCATATTCATGCTACGCCTGCGGGTAGGGCGTTGATTCATGTATTGCCTGATATGGCTGCTTTACCGGATATGACCGCCCATTGGGAGTCCCGATTAACACAAATCAGCGAAAAACAGTTCCGCTATCAAGATTTCATGGGGCCGCTTGAGGAGACATTGCAGCAATTAATTTGGCAGGCTAAACAGAACCGTAATTTAACAGCTTTTCGTGATTTACCGCCACTGCCGGTTAAAGATAAAAGAGGGAAAAAAACAAAAGCGACAAAAAACAGTAAAACGGCTGCGCCATAGGGCGCAGCAATTATTAATTAACGTTATTTTAAAATAAACGATTGATATTCTATGTTAACAGAATATCAGATTTTAAATTCTGCCCAAACAGGGGCATGGTCCGAAGGTTTTTCCATCTCACGGATTTTATAGTCAATACCTGTTGCGATGCAGCGCTCCGCTAAGGGTTTAGTTGCAAGCAGTAAATCAATACGTAGTCCGCGATTATCATCAAACCCTTTGGAGCGATAATCAAACCAGGAAAATTGGTCGTTACATTCAGGATTGAGATGGCGGAATGTATCAACCAGACCCCAGTTTTTCAGGCGATCCATCCAATCTCTCTCTTCTGGCAGGAAAGAACATTTACCTGTTTTTAACCAACGCTTTTGGTTGTTCTCACCAATTCCGATATCCAGATCTGTCGGGCTGATATTCATATCGCCCATGATAATCACTTGTGATTGAGGGGTTAAGTTTTGCTCCAGGTAGTTTTGCAGATCCTGATAAAATTTCTCTTTTGCCGGAAATTTCACTGGATGTTCACGGCTTTCTCCCTGTGGAAAATAGCCATTAATCACGGTCAATGGCCCGTGTGGGGTCTCCATTTCTGCCATGATAACACGGCGTTGAGCATCTTCATCATCCCCTGGAAAACCACGATATACGGCAAGAGGCGCCTGGCGCGTTAACAGCGCGACGCCGTAATGGGCTTTCTGGCCGTGATAAAATACATGATAGCCAAGTTCTTTCACCTCTTCTAAAGGGAACGCTTCATCATGAACTTTTGTTTCTTGTAAGCCGATAACATCGGGTCGATGTTGCTCGACGATCGCAGCTAACTGATGGGGGCGGGCACGTAATCCATTAATATTAAAAGAGATAAATTTCATCTTTTACAGCCATCCAGTAAAAAGACACAGGAACAATAATAACAGATGGATCTTAAAAAGTAACTATTGACAATGGTCAGTACGAAATAGTAACGGCCCCCCCTAATATTATAATTTGTTGTGGAAAATATAATAATTTGTGGTGAGAAACAGCCTCTGTTAGACCGTTTTTATCTCAAGTGTTACAAAAATTGATTACTGAAAAATGTAGAACCCTATCCTAATCTTTGATAGAAAATTGAGCTCGTTAGTAATGTTTATATTTTCTAATGGTTGATTGGTTGAGATTAATTTTTGAACCATGATAAACATGAATAATAGAGTTTATTGAGCCACCTATGTATTGAACATACGCTTTTTTTATGTGGTATATGTTTGAGAAGTATTTGTTTTTTTGTACAAAATTTATGCCTTCACAGTATCAAACTTGATTTAGCTGTCATTTGGTGAAGGCTATTTCAAAGAAATTATTTTAGCCACAAGTTATATAGGAACGGTGAATTATGTTTTTTTCTCGTAAATTAGAAGCATTCATGGCAGTGGTGGAAAATGGTTCTTTAAGTAAAGCGGCAAGAGTGATGAACCGTACAACTCCTCCAGTAGCTAAATCAATCAAAGACTTCGAGGCAACATTAGGGAAGCGCCTTTTCAAAAGGGAGAAATTTGGGATGAGTCTGACTAAAGATGGTTTAGAATTATATAATGATCTTAAAGATCTTTATTTACAAGAAAAAGAAATAACTAAAAAACATATCAGTGGTAGTATATGTAACATAGTTAATATTTATTACGATTGGGGGAAAAACAAACATCTTATTTATTTATATAAAGCAGCTGACAGAAATAGCTCTCAGGTAAATATATTCCGGTTTAGTTATGATAACATTGAAGAAATAGTGGATTACGACGGCAACACGCTCATTCTGAGCTCAGAAAAGATACTAAGTGACCGTTTTAGTCTCATTCGTAAAATAAAAGGGCCTGAATTGGGAATTTGCTGCCGAAAAGAATTATTGGATATTGCTGGTGGCGATGTGATGCAATTGCTCAAGAGTAATACTTGGCTATGCGATCCTGTACTTTATAAAAGTAGTTTCATTAAAAACCTGGAAGAAGAAGTTATTCAAAGTGGTGGAAAAGTAAATATGCGTCAGATGGATAATATGGGATGCTGCATGAATTTCATTTATTCCAGAGATTATATATTTATTACCGATTCTCATCCTGACGAATTGGAAGGGGGAGACGCTTTGAGTTTTGTTCCTATTGAAAAACCTGGTGCAGCAAATCAATGTTATATTTATAAATCTAAATCGCACTCAAGCGTACTTAATCGTTTCATCGATTCAGTCAATGACATGAGTTAAAATTCACCTACGCGGAGAGGATTATTGTAAGCTCCGCGTTGTTGTTATGTGGAGATAATTATAAAGACTTTTCACTGTACCTAAATGATAAATTTATATTTATAATTCTTATTTGAATATTCCGAGTGAATATCTGGTAATGGTGAGGAAAAATGGACTGTTCCTCGCCTTTTGGGGCAACGTATACGACAAGCCTGACATACTTATTCATTCTTGTCTGGTGTCAGGACCGCCCATTTGTGCATGCACAAATCTGCATGGTCTTGGTTTTACTGCTTTAGCCACGGTGTTGCGGCGCTCCAAAAAATGATGTTCGCCCCTAAATAGCTTTCGGCAAAATTGGTAAGCTCCTGCTGAGTGAAGGGTTTTTTGGTTTTTGGGTTAGTATAGGTTAGCGTGGGTTCCTGGACTGCCATTGCCACCAAATCCAGTTTGCCCTTGTAGCGATTGAAAAAGGGATAAGCGTTTTTCATCTGAGCAGATTGATACGGTACGATATCGGGGCCGCCGAGACCGATCTTATTTTTCGACGCAAAATTAAAAAAGCGAGACATATACTGATGGTCATTATCCCATTCACATGGCCAGAAATTAACGTATTGCACCACGTAGGATTTTTTAAATACCTGGCGGGCGAATTTGATATTATCAAGTTCGGCGGCAAAATAGCGGTCACAGCTAAAACCGGTTTTATCCTGTTTCATGTCAATATCAATGGCGGTTTCTGGTAGATTAATCCCGGCAATACGGCCATCAAATTCTTTTGCCAGTTCGGAAAGCAGATTCTGATAGCTTTTGCGCAACGCTGTATTCCACTGAATAGCGACCCAACCATAACTTTGTGCTTTGCCTTCACCGGGATTATCAACTTGAGCAACTAAACCGCCTTGATATTTTGTGTCTTGTTGGAGATAAAATGGAATGTAGCGGGCATCTTTCTCAAAAAAGCGATCTTGGATCTGAATAAACAGCTTCTTTTTTATTCTATTAAGCAACGACAGATCTTTTTCGATGGCGGAAAAATCATATTTCCCCGGCTCGCTCTCCAATTGTTTCCAGCTATAAACAATTTGTACACCATCAATGTCTTGACGTTCTAACAGAGGACGTAATTGATCGAACTCATCGGATGAAGTGTAGAGATAGTTTTGTGGTTTTCCTGCGAGTGCGGCAGTTGACAGTAGACTAAAAATCAGAGTAGCTGAGATAATTTGTTTTAGCATTATAGTTTCTATCCTTAATTATAGGGGAATGAATATCATTAATTTATGACAGCTTAACAAGGTAGATAGTTCCATTACTTGATGAATTTATTTAACATCAAAAAGTTACTTTATTGATTAATTGGCAATTATTTTCCACGTCTTAGTACTCATTTATCTCTATCTTTGTGAATAAATTCTCATTAAGAACAAATGCGCATGTTATCAATGAATATCATATTCATTGGGATTGTTGACTGTTTTACTGGGAAACGTTTAGTGATTTATTTTGAAGTTTAATGAAAATTAAATGAAAGGCATTTTATGATAAAAAAGTCTTGACTTTTTTATCGGCTAATTAAGAGAATTGTCTTGCTCTATAAATAATTTATCTTGCTGTAGAAGATTAAGGAATAAATGGCGGGCATATCAGCGTAAAATATAATTTACATGCATTCTGATAATGGGTTGTTTGAATAGGTTAATCGAATTGCTAACTCTTAGAGCAGTAAAAGGATAGATATCCTGAAAGAGTATCATTAACAATATTCTGATTAATCCATCGGATTGTATTCGTGGTAGTGCCTTTACACTTGCCCGGTGGCAATAAGGATTGATCTATTTTTTTACCTTACATCACTGGATATCTTGTTATTAGTATAGCATGAATGAGAATTATTCTTTTTTACAGTGAATTGATGCGTGATATTTAAAAAGGAATAATGAAATTGAAATCCATGTAACATATTGAATAGGAATGAAAATAGGATATTGCTCTCATGGGGGATTATCTGATTATAACAGAATGCTCAAGTCCTTCTCATTTTATGGCAATCAATGCAAGCTTATTTTTGTCAATAAATGTCATGTTACTGTTTATGGAGTTTAAATATTCTGTTCGACATACTGTTATATCGGCAGAGATAAAGGGTGTACATTAAAAATCGTATTTTTTTGAAAAAAGAGTTGATCTTTATAAGCACCCGCCAAGAAGATAGGAAAATTTAGAAATCGTTCATTCTGTGCATGTATTGATGTATTACGAAAGCATGCATGGTCCGGGTAAATATCTACGGTTTACTTAACTGCCGATCGGGAAATACCGGCGTGGGTTATTTCCCGATATAACCATAATGACATGGCCCTATATTGAGTTCTTATTGTTTACTCATGATCGCAGAAGACTTAGGAGAAAATATGACAAATCCAACACCGATGATCATCTTTGATCACAGCCGCTACAGACTAAAAGTGTGGGGCAATAAAGCCCCGCTGGACGTGCTGGCCTTTGCCGGGCAGGAAGCCTTAAGCCAGCCGTTTCGCTATGCCATTGAATTCACCAGTGTGGAGAAAGGGATTGAACCGGCACAGATGCTGATGCAGCAGGCTGCATTTACCCTGACTTCGCCTGAGATCAATCCGGGGATACGGGGCTGGCCGATCGAACCCCCGGCGCCATTGCGCTCGGTTTACGGAGTGATTAGCGGTTTTAAATTGCTCTCCACCTCGCGGGATGAAAGCCGCTATGAAGTGACGCTAGAGCCACGGTTGGCGTTGCTGGCGAGAAGCCATCAATACGCTATCTACCAAAAGCTGTCGGTGCCGGAGATTGTGGAGAAAATCCTGCGGGAGCGGCACGAATTTCGCGGGCAGGATTTCCTGTTCAGTCTGGCGTACAGCTACCCGAGGCGGGAACAGGTGATGCAGTATGGCGAAGATGACCTGCGCTTTATCCAACGCCTACTGGCGGAAGTGGGTATTTGGTACAAAGTGACCGCCGATGACCGGTTAAAGATCGATGTGGTGGAGTTTTACGACGACCAGCGTGATTACCAGTTCAACGTCTACCTGCCTGCCCGCCATCCGTCAGGCATGCACGGTGAAGAGGACGCGGTGGTCTGGGGCATGGAAACCGCGTATCAGGTGGTGGAGGGAAAAGTGGCGACCCGCAATTATGACTACCACGACGCGCGGCCGTATCCCGGCTTGAACACCGAGGTGGATGTGGCACGGGGCGACCGCACCACTTATGGCGAAGCGTACCATTACCGCGATGACTACCGGATACCCGGCGACCGTTACGCCTATCAACCGGAGACGGAAAGCGGAGTATTTTATGCCCGCCTGCATCATGAGCGTTACCTGAATCAACGCATTCGCCTGCGGGGAATGACCACCTCCGCCACGCTGGTGCCGGGGCAGGAACTGAAAGTGAAGGGAGACGCCCCGGAAGCGTTTCGTAAAGGGGCGATAATCATCCAGATCACCAACAGCGCCCGCCGGGACAGCAGTTTTGAAATGGCGTTCACCGCCATTCCCTATTCCGAAACCGTCTGCTTTCGCCCGGAACGGGTACCGAAACCGGTGATGGCGGGCACGATACCCGCGCGGGTGAGCAGCACGCAAGTGAATGATACCTACGGCGACATCGACAAAAACGGCTTGTATCGGGTGGCGTTTAACTTTGACCGGGAGAAATGGCCGCAAGGGGAAGAAAGCCTGTGGGTGCGTCTGGCACGCCCGTACGCGGGGGAGAAGTATGGCTTTCACTGGCCGTTGCTGGAAGGCACCGAAGTGGCGATCGCCTTTGAAGGGGGCGACCCGGACCGGCCCTACATCGCCTATTCCCTGCATGACTCGGAGCACCCGGATCACGTCAATCTCTACAACTACAAATGCAACATTCTGCGCACCCCGGCGAATAACAAACTGCGGATGGGTGACGAACGCGGTCGGGAACATATCAAACTGAGTACCGAATACGGCGGTAAAAGCCAGTTGAACCTAGGTCATCTCGTTGATAGCCAGCGCCCACACCCGGATAAACGGGGTGAAGGCTTTGAGCTGCGCACCGACGACTGGGGCGTGATCCGGGCCGGTAAAGGGTTGTTTATCAGCGCGGATAAACAGGCCAAAGCGGGGGGTGAGGTGCTGGCGATGGAGGCGGCGCTGAATCAACTTCAACAAGCGCAGACCTTAACCGAGGCATTATGCGGCGCGGCTGAAATCGCTAAAGCGGAACTGGCGGATTTGCAGCAACAGAAGGCGTTGTTAAGTGAAACATTAGCTGAACTGAAAAAATCCGCGTTGTTACTCTCCGCGCCGGAGGGTATCGCGCAGACGACGGCAAAAAGCCTCCAGTTGGCGGCCGGGGAAAATATTATCGCCACCAGTGGGAAAAATGCCGATTTCAGCGTATTGAAAAAATTCACGGTAGCGGCAGGTGAAAGGATCAGCCTGTTTGCCCAAAAACTGGGCATCAAACTGTTTGCCAGCAAAGGCCGGGTAGAGATTGAAGCGCAGGGTGATGCAATGGGGCTGGCGGCGTTGAAAGATATCACGGTGAATAGCCATGAAGGGAAAGTGATCATCAGTGCCAAACAGGAGATTTTGTTGGTCAGTGGCGGTGGTTATATCCGAATAGGGAATGGTCAGGTGGAATGTGGTGCGCCCAATCACATCATCCAACGGGCGACAGCGTGGCAGAAATTTGGCGGGCAGAGTGTTAGCCAGACAGTACAGCAATGGCAAACCGCGAATTATGCTGTAACGCCGAAGGCTGTACGGGCTTATAAGGTTTCTCCGTTAGACCGTCAGAATATGCAGTTCCATGCCGAAGATGGCGGCGTACGGGCATTATCAACCATACAGAATGGAAAAACCCCTTTGCAAAAACAGGTTGGGGTGGAAATCAGTCAATTGAAAATAAAAGACGAGGAGTAAATGATGAGTGAACCGAAGGAAAACGAGATTTTTATTCACCCTGAATATGATGAACTTGGTCTCCCTTATTACAACGTGCCGAATGCCAGAATTGAAGAAAATCTGGTGGCGACTTGTTTGAAATACGCGACTAAAGTGATCCCGGTGATTTTTCTGCCGGGGGTGATGGGGAGTAATTTAAAGTTAAAACCGGAACAGGAGGGAGAGAAGGGGAAGTCAGTCTGGCGATTAAATTCAACATATAGTACTGACGTTTTATTATGGATGTTCAAGGGCGCATCTTACAGGAAAGAAACGTTAGACCCGAATAGGACGGAAGTTGATGATTCAGGGGATATTACGCCTGATCACACTGAGAAGAATAAATTCCAGACTTGCAAGCAGCGTGGTTGGGGGGAGATAGCCCATATTAGCTATGGCACTTTCCTGCCCTGGCTTCAAGCGGTGTTGGATGATGAGCGTCTGGCCTTTGAGTATTGTCTGGCCGGGAAGGGGGAAAAAACCCTTCGGCAACGTATGGTTGATATGAGCCTGAATGCGGAGTGGGGGGAAGAGCCGCTGACCGAGGCAGAGGTTGACCATAGTTATGATTTTCTCTACCCGGTTCATGTGATGGGCTATAACTGGTTGCAATCTAATAAGGAGTCTGCCAAGCGGCTGGCGGAATATGTGGATAAGGTTTTAGCTTTCTATGGTAAACGGTGTGCAACTAAAAAGGTGATTTTAGTCACTCACTCAATGGGGGGGCTGGTTGCTCGTTATTATTCAGAACTGCTGAATGGCAGAGATAAAATTTTAGGCATTGTGCATGGAGTGATGCCTGCTACGGGTGCCCCGACCACCTATAAAAGGATGAAAACCGGTGAAGATGGTAAGACAAGCCTGGTTGTGGGTTACGATGGTGAAGATATGACTCCAGTGCTGGCACAGTCTCCCGGCCCATTACAGCTTCTGCCGGGAAAGGAGTATGGTCGAGGCTGGTTACATATTGCCGATGGTAAAGTAACGCATAAGCTGCCGAAATCAGATCCGTATGAAGAAATTTATTTAGAAAAGGAGCGCTGGTGGGGATTGTGTGAAACCCGGTTTTTAAACCCGGATAAAAAGGATAAATGGAAAGATAATGAAAGCTGGGAAAATTATACGTATCTTATAAGGAAAGAAGTTAGGCCATTTATTGAAAGCTTGAGTGGTAAATATCACCCGAATACTTATGCTTTTTATGGTGCCAGTGAGAAAAACCTATCGTATGGCATTATTTCATGGCAGGAGGATAAACCGAATTATAATACATATAGTCGTGATAATAGTTATAGCAGGCCGGGGGATTATTCCGGTATGGCATTTGATCAGCCACTATACGATCCTATTAATATGGAAGCAGGTTCAACCCGCACTGTTCATCTTTCTGCTGGACTTTCATCGTGGGGATATAAAAATATTACATTTAGAATGGCACCACCCAAAGAGCCGGGAGATGGGACGGTGCCAGTGAAGTCTGGCCGTATTACCACCGAATATTTACGCAGCTTGCTGGCAACAGAAGTTGACCATGAAGGTGCATATAAAGGAAATAGCGAGACGGAAGAGACGTTTGCCCGGTTATTCACCTTACGTTCAATTGTGAAGATGGCGCAGGCGGTGAAAATTGAATAGGAAAACAACCTTACTGACTTTAGCGGTTATTTATACCTTATGGTGGTATATGCCCGTATTTTATTACCCGATTTTAACTGAAAAGGAAAAGAAAATGACAACTGAAATGTTAGCGAATATGCAGACCCGCTGTGTGGGCCGTTATTTGATAGATCTTCCTGCTGGATTTGACAATGTTGCCGATAGAGGGATATTTATTGGTGATGCGCAAATAGAAACCGAGCGTTTATATCCACCTGCATTTGAACAGCGGATACAGTTAAGAGAACAGAAGTTAAAGGAAGCTAAAACTATTGATCCTAAAGATATGCCCTTTTTAAGAAAAGTTTATCGCCTTCAAGATAATTTGAAAGGTGTGATTTTCGAAAAAAACGAAGATATTGATATTCCGAGCTATGCGAGAGTATTAGAAGCTCACTTATATAACAATGGGGTTGCTTTTACTATAACAATGAAATTTATGGATTTGTCTGATGAAAAATATGCTCGTGATAGAGCCGGTTTTATCAAAGATGGTTTTTCTGAAGATAAATTAAAGGCTACAGATAGAACGATGATGAAAATGAGGAACTTATTATCCAGAATCAGCGGCCGAAAAGATACAGAAATACCTACAGAGGCAGGTACTTGTATTCCTGATGGTTTTATTACTGGTAGTCGTGATGAGAAAGAGAATATGACCTTTATCTATGAGCGAAATGAAAGTGATCATTTTACTTTCAGTATTGAGATATTGAATGATCTTCAAGAGAAAGACCATATGTTAGATCGTATTGTCAGTATGGAAGGTGTATTACTGGCTATGCATACTAAGCTAATAAGGAAAGGAAAACGGGAAATTCATGGAACTTATACAGAGGAAATTTTAGCAAAAGTACCGACAAAAGTCATCGATCAACCGGAAATTGAAATCCCGGGATATGTATTTAATTTAGTTGCAAATGAAACGGCTGGGGATTATAAGAATCCTTTTGTTAATATCGAGTTGACGAATGACCGGGTATCCGCAACGCCGTTCAGTGAAAATGAACTGATAAAGTTTTGGGATGCGGTAACGAGTACTTTTCGTAAAAGGCCCGGTGCTTTTAAACGGCAATAACATGCTTCAAATAAAACCCCTTATAGGGATGTAAGGGTTAACCATCAGGATGAAAGAAGAGAAACAAGTATGAATACTGGTTTACATTCAGTTGTTAAAGCAGTGCAGGTGGTGAAAATTGAATAGGAAAACAACCTTACTGACTTTAGCGGTTATTTATACCTTATGGTGGTATATGCCCGTATTTTATTACCCGATTTTAACTGAAAAGGAAAAGAAAGTGACAACTGAAATGTTAGCGAATATGCAGCCTCGTTGTGTTGGCCGTTATTTGATAGATCTTCCTGCTGGATTTGAAAATGTTGCCAATCGAGGGATATTTATTGGTGATGCGAGAATAGAAACTGAACGCTTGTACCCGCCTGAATTTGAATATCGGATAGCGGCAAGAGAGCAGGAGTTAAAAACAATGCAATTTGTTAAACCAAAAGATATGCCTTTTTTAAAGAAAGTCTATCGCCTCCCGGATGATATGGAAGGTGTAATCTTCGACAGGAATGAAAGTTCTGGTATTCCTGGTTATGCCAGAGTATTAGAAGCGCATTTGTATAGTCATGGTGTCGCTTTTATTGTGACAATGGAGTTTACTGAGTTATCAGATGATAAATATAAAGAAGATAGGGACGATTATATCAGAGATGGGTTTTCTGAAAGGCAATACAATCAGTTATATCAAACCCTGGAGAAGATGAAAAGATTGCTATCCAGAATCAGCGGCCGAAAAGATACAGAAATACCTACAGAGGCAGGCACCTGTATTCCTGATGGTTTTATTACTGGTAGTCGTGATGAGAAAGAGAATATGACTTTTGTCTATAAGCGAAATGAAAGTGATCATTTTACTTTCAGTGTTGAAATATTGAATGATCTTCAAGAGAAAGATCATCTGTTAGAGCGTCTGAGGGGAATGGAAGGTATGTTTTTGTCCATGCATGCTAAGATAATAAGGAAAGAAAAACGGGAAATTAATGGCACTTATACGGAGGAAGTTTTAACGACCGCTCCGACAGAAAAAATTGATGAACCGGAAACCAAAATTCCGGGATATAAATTTATTTTAGTTGCTAATGAAACAATCGGGGATTATAAGAACCCTTTTGTTAGAATTAATCTGAGAAATGATCGGTTATCCGCAACGCCGTTCAGTGAAAATGAACTGATAAAGTTTTGGGATGTGGTAACAAGTACTTTTCGTAAAAGGCCCGGAGCTTTTAAACGGCAATAATACATTTCAAATAAAACCCTTTATGGGATGCAAGGGTTAACCATCAGCGGAAGGAGAAACCAGATGTTTAAAGAAATAACCAGTTAGTGGGGTTCGATATGATTAGTTTTGATTTTTGGGACTTGGTGTTATTAGCTTACATTTTCTTATTATTTTACACCTGGCCGATAATTGTGATGCTTGATGTATCTGCCATTTGTCGGATAAAGAAATGCATTCAAGATAAGAAATACTGGAGTGCGTCATTCTTGATTTTTGCCGCTGTATTAATGAGTGGCTCCCTTATCTTCTTTCTAATGATATGGATAAGATCATATGGTTAAACGGATGAGAATATGAGGAGATAATTATGTTTATCAGTCATATCACTGATCAAAGTAGAATTGTAAGCGTGACAGCGTTAACGTTCTATGATAAAGACAAACCGGTTAAATTAATCGGTGGCCTGATTTTTTATTTAAATGCGAAACAAGGTATGCATTCAATGGTGGTATATGATTGTTGTTGCCTGTTTTTGATTCCATTTCCCAGGATAATATCGAGTTATTATTATGAGTTGGCCCATACCTGAAATACCGGAACTTAAAGCAGTGTCGCCTCTGCGTTATCGGTTATGGTTTATCATTTTACTTTTAATACTGATTGCCGGCACACTGATTTATGCTTTTATAAAAGACACCACCGATTTCTATCATGCGGCGATTTATAGCAGCTTACCGTCCTTTCTGGTGTGGCTGTTATTATTTGGTGCGGTATTAAATCGCTATGAGCAATATTGCGCGGCGGCATACGCTTGGGAAGAAGCCAGTGCCGAAACCCGTTTCCAATGGCAGCAATGGAGCAGAAAACAACTGGCGGTGATCGGTAATATTATTCTGACGCCTGAGCAACAAGGTATTGCGTCGCTGTTAGGTGATGCGAAAGAGATTCCTGCTTTTCCTGAGCAAGGGCGGGCATTATCTCTGCCATCGAGTGATAGACGGCAATTATTGGCTAACATTGATCAGGATTTTGAAAAACAGTGTCCGGGTTATCGCTCTCTTTTACGCCAGATTTATATTGCTTCCGAGGATCACGCTTCTTATAAGCCTGCGATATATCGACAGTGGAAAATGAGTCCTTTACCGATAATAAACCGGGATGAGATCGATAAATTATACAATGAGGATGATTTTGAAGGGCTAATAATGGTTATCGCATTCCAGCGCTGGCCTTCTGAAAACAATAAGAAAGCCTACAGTGAATTTGTCTCGGCTCAATTATTTTCGTCGACAAAATTTGCTACGCAGGAAAAACTCAATGTCCTTGCCGGTATGGGGCGAACATTACCTTCATTACCCGGAGAAATAATCAAAGACTTACAGATATTGTTTGAATATAACCGTATTGATAAAAATAACATGCGGCACCTTTGGCTAACGGGTGTCACGAATGATGCTCTGACTGAACTGACAATTAACAGTCATGACTCTGCGTTTAATCTTTTTACCGAAAATTCGGTTCATTTAATCGATCATACTTTTGGTCCTCCGGGGCCGCTATCGATATTTTTGGCATCAGCCATGCTAACTGAGGCAATTAGCCTGACCGGTAGCGATCATATCGTTATCAATCAATTACCCGAGGGGAGCGCTAGCCTCTATTTAATGACTAAGGAATTACATCAATGAAAGTTAATCGACATCACCAATATGGCTATTTTGGATATATTTTTATTACCCTTAGCCTTGCTGGGATATTTCTCATGTTGATCTACTTGAATCAAACATTACTTGAGGAACGAGGGCTGCTTAAATCCGCATTGTATGCCTACGCCACAGTTTTTCCGATCCTATTAATAGGCTTATTTGGCAATGCTGTCTGGTGGCATATTCGGCAGAATAAAGCACAGAAGAAACTCAGACCTGAAATCGAGCGGGCAGCGGGTCGCTCTAGCCAGGCCGCTTTGGTATTGAGTGATTTGGGCGATCGCATGCGCCTCCGTTACGGGCGGTTCTGGTGGTATAAAGTGCGGATTTTACTGGTGGTGGGCGAAGTGGAGCAGGTGGAAGCCATCGCGCCGGGGCTGACCACCGCGTATTGGCAGGAAGGTTATCGCTCGTTGTTGCTCTGGGGCGGCAGTTTGCAGGCTGAACCGAATACCGCCCAGTTGATGGCGCTGCGTCGCCTGCGCCGTTACCGGCCGCTTAATGGTATTGTCTGGGCGCTGACCGAAAACCAAAGCGCGCAGCCGGCGTGGATGGATAAGGCTTTGCGGATGTTGCAAAAACAGGCCCAACAGTTACGCTGGCAGGCTCCGGTCTACCTGTGGCAGGTGTGTCACAGCGTCTGGTCTCAGGAAGGCCGCATCACTCAGGCCGTCGGCTGCTTTTTTCCTGAACGCTGTACACCGGATATCGTGGCGACCCAGTTACAAGAATTGGTTGACCCGCTGCGTCGGCGCGGCATGCAGCAATTGCTGGAGAAAACGGCCCACGATTTTCTCTGTCGTCTGTCCGCGAACTTGAAACAACAGGGGATTGCTCACTGGAAACAGGTCCTGACGCCGTGGTTAGCGGAGTATGGCGATGTGGTATCGCTGCGCGGTCTGATGTTCAGCTTACCGCTCAAAGCGCAGGCGACCAGAGTCCCGCAGGGCTGGCTGCCCGACTCGGCCTGGCAGGGGGTGTTGGAGGGCAGTCGTCGTTTCCACGGCCAGCGGGTTGGCATGCTCCGCACACAAACCATCTGTCGTGGCCTGATAGTGTTGGGCTTATTGTGGGGCGCCGGCATGGTGCTCTCTTTTTTCACCAACCGTAACCAGATAGCCGAGGTGCAGGCGGCGGTAGATGACTTGAAAGCGCGTCCGGAAAATTCAGGCGCCCAATTGCTGGCCTTAAAGGACCTGCGTAACGAGGTGGGCCGGCTGCAATACCGGGCTGAACATGGCGTGCCGTGGTATGAGCGTTTTAGCTTGAGTCAGAATCAGAAACTGTTGACGACGGTGCTGCCCTATTATGCGCAGGTCAATA
>NZ_RCWD01000025.1:0-89601 GCF_018448965.1 Photorhabdus hainanensis
AGTGTTAAGCTTCCTTATTTTCAGTGGGTTAACACAATGATAAGTAATGTAAAAAATTCGATACGCGGAACATATCATTCGATTAGCAAAAAGTATTTACCTCGTTATCTTGCCGAATTCTGTTTCAGGTTCAATTGGCGCTTTAACCTTAAAAAAACATTCGAACAGCTTATTTATTCATGTATCCGGGCAGCACCTATACCTGAGTATTTACTCAAGCTAGCTGAGATTCGATGGTAATCAGGAAATAATTTGGAATATTTTGAACATGTTTACATACTTGATTAATATAAATAAAAAATTTATATCTTTCCTTTATTCACCACGGCTCATTATTTTGCTCTAACGTATTAATTATTTGAGGTGAAACAATTATTTTTCTACTTATAATATCACTCCTCTTCTTTTGGACATAAAATTTAATTTTTAAGATTTGAATTTATAATCCATTTAACTCACTAATGAAAATAGTGACAAATATTGCTGAGATATAAATTTAAATTCAGTAAGTTGATTGAATATAGTTATCCAGTTAGGTTCATACAATAGAGGGTGATAACTTGCTCGTCAAAAAATACATGCTTATTAATTAGATGTGTAACTGTTTTATAAAGAGGATTTAAGAATGAATAAATATAATATAGAAGACTATTTTATATAAAATTATTTATCTTGCTAAGTAAATACACTCAACGGTAATATTTTATTCTATTGTATACGAAATTATAGCTATTAATAATGAAAATTAGTATTAACATGTAATAAATAAATTATTTGTCCGCAAGGAAGCTGGTAATAAAATCCATATTAGCTTGATTGTGAGCGATTTCTTTGGCGTAAGAAATGATTAACTAATGTAGATAATTATTTTTCTGTATACTCAATAATATTAAAGTTTTTAGGTAATTTATTGTCTCTAGTAGGTTCAGCATTTGTATAAATAAAATAGAATTCTTTCTCTTTTATAAACCATCATTATGAATATCTATCCTATGTATTTGTTCACTGAATGGTAATAAGGAAGGGGTAGCCCTGTTGGGTTCATATATAACTTTTAAAAATTATTGAGTATAACTATCATATTTTTAAATAAAAATATCCCAACAGAGCTGGCTATTTTCTCCATTAATAATAGATAAGAACAGCATGTAAAAAACGGGAATAAATACGTAATCTAAGACAATAAAAATTTTTCCGGTATATAGTGATTAAAATCATTGGTTCGGCAATACTCTTCTAGTTGTTGGCCAGAATTAATACCTATCTTACGGTATATCCGAGTCATATAAGATTCAACAGTGCGATAAGCTAGGTTTAGTATTTGTCCAATCTGTTTTCTGGTATTTTTCTGTAAAAAGAGGAAAATGATATCCCATTCACGTTGAGTAAAAAGATCGGTTGGTGGCTGGAGCATAATTGAAGCGGGTAGTTTATCATGGTATTGATGTAAATAGGATAATGAATAATTTTGCGCTTCCCAGCCATGAAATATGACTCCAATGCAATCTCCATCTTTATGGTAAAAAGGTAATTTTTCGAAAAAGTAAGATGATGAAACTTGCTCTCTGCCAAATACGTGGGTTTCGATTGAGCATATTCTCTGCTGTTTTTCTATTACTTTTTTGTCATGATTAATAAATTCTTCCGCAAATTTAGCACTATCCCAAGGAAGTTCATTTTCATAAAACCCCTCAAATTCAAATGAATTTGGAAAATTTTGGAGAGATTTTAATGCCATATTGCCGTAGATAAAGCATGAGTTTTTATCTTTGATTCCCCAAGGATCATTGCTTGAGGTCAGTGTGTTAATAATTTGAGATGATATAGTTATGTGATTACTCATCTTATTATTCCTTTTTACCTGATTTGTGTTTAATTTGTGATATGTTTGAATCATACTGTCAGTTTAATACTTTATTACCCGCAATGACAGACTTTTCCAGAAAATAATTATCATGGATATTTTCATTACGAGAATAGTTTAATTGTATATGTCATTGTAGATGTTATTTGGGGTGAATCTTCTTAATATAATTAACGGCATTTTCTACAATAGATGGGGGTAATCTATCAGTTGAAAATCTCAAAATATCGTTATTTTTAGAAAAATGTCGATATTGGTAGAGAATCGGGAGGGGGGGGATAATCACTTTTCCCGGGAGATTATTACTTTCTTGTACAGGTAAATTAGTCCAACAACGGTATTGTTTTGATTGTATTTTTTAGTTGGTATAATACCATTTAAATAGCGTTTCATAATTCTGCTACACATAGCCTTATCCAACCCGTTGTTATACATGGAATTATGAGTGGTATAAGGTGTAGCGCTATTTTAGAATCTTATTTAACTATTCAAGTAATTATTTAAATGATTTACTTATGGTGTTTAAAATAACAGTGTTTTATTATAGAGAGAAAAGGCCGATTATTTCTGTTAATGAAATTTATTTTCATTTAATAGGTAATCTTTAAATGTGATGGAATATAACAGAAAATGATTATTTATCTTAGAAATAAAATAAGCGTTAAGTGTTTGTGTAACTAATGTTTTTATATATGAAAATGCTGCCAGTATAATTTTAGATAATATCATTATCTATTGATAATGGGATTACATCATACTGGCAGAGATAAACTATGTAATCATGTTTTTTATGACTAAAGATAAGAAATAGTGTTATTAAGATAGTAAAAACCTTTCCGGTACATAGCGTTTAAAATTATTGATGAGACAATATTCTTCCAGTTGCTGACTGGAGTTGACACCTATCTTGTAATATATATTGGTCATATGGGATTCAACTGTACGATAAGCAATATTTAATATTTTTCCAATCTGTTTCCTGGTGTATTTTTGCAAAAAGAAGAAAATAATATCCCATTCACGTTGGGTAAAAGTATCTGTTGGTGGTTGGAATATAATAGATGTGGGTAGATCATTATAATATTGATATAGATTAATTAATGAAAAATCTTTGGCTTTCCATCCATGAAAAAAGATACCTATGCACTCTTTTGCATCGTTATACAGTGGTAATTTCTCTTGGAAGTAAGACGATAAGATTTTTTCTTTTCCATATGTATAGGTTTCGAGCGAACAAACTCTCTTTCCTTCTGTCATTACAATTTTATCATGATCAATAAATTCTTTTGCAAACTCCGATCCACTCCAGGGAAGTTCGTCATCAAAAAAGCCTTCATAATTAAATGACATTGGAATGTTTTGAACAGATTTTAAGGCCAGGTTACCATAAATAAAACGTGAATTTTTATCTTTGATTCCCCACGGTTCATTGCTTGCTTCCATTGTGTTTATTATTTGTGGTGAAACATATGTTCCATTAATTTCTTTCATGATTAATGCCTGTATAGCTGATGATAGGTTTATAATACTTTGCGACCCTAAGTGATCAATATTGATAAGGTGTAGAAGAGGGTGGTTATTTCTCTTGCGGTAGCTTCCGAATGAGTGAGTTTTTAGTAAGATGACTTGGCATCGTTTCAAAGTATGTTTTATCTTGGTGGAGGTATTGTTATTCATATTCTAATATTATCAAATATAATTTATGTTTTTAAATGACTCTATTTTTATTCTTAATTTAACTTAAGGTTAAAGTGATACTGCTCAGTTTACTTTTTATATTTCGCATAGTAAATCCTTGCTGATTACTTAAGAGATTATCTAAATAATTTGAGTAATAATTTCACTTAAAATAGATTTATTCTATGGCATAGAGAAACAATTTGTTTTTAAAGAAAAAATATACTAATAATTAAATTATTTATTCTTTAACCGAAAAATTTTAAATAAATGAAAATATATTTTTAAATATTATTTTTTAGAGAAATTATTTAATCATGATATTTTTTCTGAATGGTCAATGATAGTCGGTAATACTTATTTTTTCGATAACAGTTATTGGTGAACGGTTATCAATGTTTTATAGGGATTTTCCCTGGCAGGAAAATATCTCATGTCATCATATATAACGATGGATTTGATATTGAAAAGTCAGGCTGATATGAAGGATATATTATTACAGAGGAGCATCTGTATAAGGTAAAATTCAGATCTTACAGCCGTTATTACCTTGTATCACCGGATGGGAAGAAATCGATTCCGCTGAGTGATGAATGAGATAAGGTAGAAGATTTATTGAAACGTAATCGTTAGCTAAGAAAGTTGCGTCAGTGGTAACTTAAAAACTTGAGCCTCTCTTGACCTAATTTTTGACCCTTTTTTAGTAACCAATTTTAATTCATTGATTTTTAAACAAATATTGTTTTCCCCGTAAAAAAGGTTTTTTTATTTTTTATAATGATTACACTTTAACATTCAGTAGGTTGGGGTTAATATGTAACAGTGTACTGCCGTACAGGCAGCTTAGAAATCGCTCTAACGTTCCGCCACTGCCTTTACTCAAGTGTACTGCCGTACAGGCAGCTTAGAAATGTACGGCAGTGCACGGGAAGCCAAAGAGAAAGTGTACTGCCGTACAGGCAGCTTAGAAAGTATCAATATGTTCTTCATCTGGTGTCGGTTTGTGTACTGCCGTACAGGCAGCTTAGAAACAAACCCGAAAACTGGTCAGATGAGATACTGGTGTGCACTGCCGTACAGGCAGTTTAAATTCTTAAAGTTCTAGGTGTAGTTTAGAGTTATAAAAGCAAGGAATTTCTATCGAGTGATAAGACTGAAAATATTGGCTTCATATTGAGATTGGTAAATACTCTACCTCAAGGATGAGGTAGAGTATAAATGAGCTTGAGTTTTAATTGAGGCTTTTCGCATTTTACATGAAGCTACGCAAGCTTTATCATAAATTTAATTACTTAAATTTCCCTATAATCCAACTTTTCGAATGAATTTATAGCGCTATTTTTCGATAGATTATAAATCTCCACTCCTTTGCTTATTGCTATTTCATGAGCTAGGTTGAAACAAGGAATGATGAAATCGTGTAAATTATTATTTAATTTGGTATCGAGTTTGTCATTTTGAGTTTCATAAAATCTTGGTTTTGAAAAATTATTCATATCTAAACCTGCGAAATATATTTTTTTATAGTCCAAAAATAACGCTATTTGTAGAGCGGAATAGGCAACTGTTGTTCCGTTATAGAATCCGAGATTTAAGTTCAATGAGAATGCCACACCATTTTGTATTATTATTTCATCACTCTTTATTTCAGAAAGTTCTTTTTCCTCTTTATAAACGGGTTGATCAATATTCTCAATGATAATTACCTTACATTTCAATTCAAGATAACCGTAATCAATTAAGATGTCGTTGAGGCAATCCATTGTTGTGAAGAGTATTAATTCATTGTCTTTTAATATATTTAAAACAATGTTCTTCCTATTTAGAATGAATGTTCTGTCAATTATAACATGATATTTGAATTTCACCTTTGGTGATAATTCATATGAACCGTTAACACCCATAATATCAAATTTAGTATCATCAAAAAAATCTGTTTTGATAGTAGATACTGACGGTCCAGATGCAATAATGATTAATGGTTTTTCTGATTCTTTGGGGAATTCATTGATGCTTATATTTTTATTATTGAACGAAACTGAGTTGATTTTACCATTAATGTTTCTTGAAATCTTTATGTGAGGCCAAAAGTTCATGTTGTGTTTCATTCTTTTGCTGGCTATATTTCTGTATATTGATTTTGTTATATTCTGCTTACAGAGCAAGCCCAATTTTAAGAGATATTTGTATTTAAAAAACATATTGTAATTCCATCTTTATTTTAAGGTGTAACATTTGGTTAATTGTTTTTTACTTTTTTTATCTTTATCTCATTTCGAGATTTAGGAGTATATACAATGCAATTAGCAGGGATATCTTTATTAACAAATGACATTGCACCGATGTAGACATTATCCCCAATTGTTATCTTATCACTTATAATACAAGAGTTTGCGCCTATTTTTACATTATTGCCTATCCTTATTTTTCCTTCAAAATCTTCATTAAGAACGCCAATGGTTGTATTTTGTAAAATATGAAAGTTATCACCGATAATGCATGTGCGAGAAATAACAATGCCAACATAATGAGATATACGCAAATTCTTACCTATATAGGACCCTAATCCTAAATCACATCCATATTTATTCCTTAGATTTCTATTTATATGAATAGAGATTTTCTTGGCTTTATTTGTCCTGTATAAATAATTAGCAATTCTCCACCAGAAATAGAACCTGCGATCTGGACATTTAAGGGCTCGATGGACTGCTTTGGGCCATGAAAATGATGTTCGTGAACAGATAACTTCACTGAGTAAACATGCCTTTAAATGGTTTAGCTCTTCTTTTTGTGGTGATATTTTGTTCATTTTTCTGTTAATACTTTGTATTGGCTAGTTGTATCATTTTTCAGGTGGATTATATTAAAAATGTCAAATTCAGCCAAATAGATTAGTTTGGCAAACGTAGAATATGTGGATTGGTGCTCACAAAATACAGGCCATCTATCATATAATTTCTATGCTGCATGTTATCTCTGGCAGGTTTTTAGCCACTCAACCTTTTGAAATGAGTCCCAAAAAAAGTCACTGTTAAGTGCAAACAGCGTAAATCGAATCAAACCATCTCGCAGAAAAAACAGGGGAATTACTGGGTTGGCAATGAGACGTATATCCGGGGAATTGTAGATTTTCTTGATCGCTATACGGGTTAAAAATTATTTTAGTGGAATCCACCGCTATCTGATATTGGTCTTTCCGTTGTGATGCCTATAAGTTAACGGCACTAAGTGGCAGGAATTATTCACCGTTGGAAAGATAATAAGTTTGGTATCGTTTCTACTCAAACCATATTAATTAAAATTGGGAATATTTTTAAATTATCAGCAGTTAAAAGCATCAATAGTGATGTTGAAATTAGTATTAATAGATAAACTTCTTGATGCGGTTTTTAATGCTGAATATTGCTGTTTGGATGTTCGTATTCAGATACCCAAATATTCAGTATGGGACATTGAGTTGCTTATTGTAGTCAATTATACAAAAATAGTTAACCTTATAAGTAATAAGAACAGTGCATTACTTTTTTTCTGAACTAGACTTTAATTGGTGTGAGTTGTAATGGGGTGTTTTTATAATAATTTAATGTGTTGATTGTGAAATAACATTATTTAATTTAAGGAAGGTGTATGAGTCACAAGAATGATTTTAAGGCTTTTTCTATTAGTGATAATGCGAATGTAGTCAGTCAAGATAAATATGAGATAAATCAGAGTTTGCAGACTGGATTTTCACCAGATAATGTTCCCACTCACTTGTTAAATAAGGTATTACGTCAGGCATCAACGGTATCATCTGTCGTGGCTGATTTTATTGCAGCAGGATCTGGCAATGATGTTCTGGATGATGGAAATATAGCCAAACTCACCGTTCAATTAAATAAAGCGTTAGAACAGAAAATTACAGCGGACATTCCCAGCGCCTCATTAACTCAAAAAGGTATTGTCCAGCTTACAAATGTGGTTGGAAATAGCGATACATTGGCGGTTACACAAAAGCTTGTTCAGGAAGTAATAAATTCATTACATAAATATACCCGTGAAGAGATAGATAACCGGATTAAAACAGCCAATGAAATTCCTGTCGGTTCTCCTATTCCGTGGCCGTTACCTCACCCACCATTCGGTTATTTCACTTGTAATGGTTCAGCATTTAATAGATTACAGTATCCGAAGTTAGCGGAAGCTTATCCTGATGGTAGATTACCTGATTTAAGAGGCGAATTTATCCGTGGATGGGATGATGGTCGAGGTATTGATAGTGGCCGTGGAGTTTTAACTCACCAAGGGGATGCTATCAGAAATATTGAGGGCTCATTTCCTGGGGCAATAGCATCAAACTATCATCTGGCAACAAAAGGGGCTTTTTATGCTAGTGAAACTCTTGGAATGGGTGTAGATGGTAATCCTAAATCAGTGGATCATTTTACCCGGGATGCTGTATACACTGCATACGGTTTTGGGTTCGCCGCATCAAGTGTTGTTCCTGTGGCCTCAGAGAACCGCCCCCGCAATATAGCATTTAATTACATAGTGAGAGCAGCATAATGGTTGAATAAAAATACTCTTTTATAGCTAGAATATAGAAGAGAGGCTGTTCTACTTGAATGGAAGAAATTTTGACCCTTTTTTAACGGAAAATTTTAATTTATTGATTTTTAAGTAAATATTATTTACCCCGTAAAAAAGGGTTTTTTATTTTTTTATAATGATTATTCTTTAACATTCAGTAGATTGGGGTTAATATGCAACAGTGTACTGCCGCACAGGCAGCTTAGAAAATCGATGCGTAATGCAAACGCTCGCTCTGGGAGTGTACTGCCGCACAGGCAGCTTAGAAACAAGGCAGCCATTAAACAGTTGTCTGAACTGAGTGTACTGCCGCACAGGCAGCTTAGAAAACGCCCCCAACGTATGTATATGTTATATATAGGTGTACTGCCGCACAGGCAGCTTAGAAAAAATTGATAAATTATTTATCAGTTCATTGCATGTGTACTGCCGCACAGGCAGCTTAGAAATTCTACAGCCTCTGATAATGTGGCCATTCTATGTGTACTGCCGCACAGGCAGCTTAGAAAGACAGCGTTACGTTGTTTTCCTCAGATTTGCAGATATGTTCTTCTAGACGGTAGCGAGTCATATTAAGATAACTAGGGGTATACAAGTATTGGTTTATGAAAACAAGTAATACTTGTTTTTAAGGTGGGTTTATTTTTACTGATTGTTGGAAATGTGACTGCTTACACATTCTTAGATGATAGTGGAGGATATAGAGTAGAAAAGCCACCGAGTGGTGGCTGGTATAATTATTGTGCTTTCTTTCTAAAGTTATCGTCGTTTTTAACGAACTCAAAAGCATCAAGGATAATACCTGTTATCCGCAATATATCTTCTGGAGTTTCTATAAATATTTTTGAGTGATTAGCAGATAATCCAGCCCTATTAACTTCGTTGGCTAATATATCAGTTAGTTCAATAGGTATCTGGATGTAAGGTTTATTCTTCTTGTCAAAGTATCTTATTATCCATCTGTTTGATTTTCCTTGATAAAGAATTCCAAAGTAAGATTCTGTATCTTTGTATTGCAAGTCAACAGAATCCCCGACTATTGATTTTGCTTTTTCATATAAAGCTAATTCGTTTTTGGTGGTGACAATATTAGGGTTATCTAGATCCACTATTTCATCTGGTTCTTTCGAATTTTCTTGGAGTTCTATCTCGTCTTGAATTCCATCAATCGGAACATGTTTATTTGAAAGACCGGAAACCACCATTGCGCTGACAGATTTCTCAACAGCTTGTTTTACCAACGGGGTGATAGATTCAATAAAGCGCTGATTTAGTTGGCGTTCGACATTAGATCTATTGGCGACATATCTCACAAATTCACTATCAACATCTCTCAAGCTAGTACTGATGGTTTTAGTAAAAGCGGATAAGTAAACACTTTCCTCTGCAAGTGTCCTTAGTGCTTCCGGTTTGAATTTATCGTGTCTAAATCGATAGAGTTGGCTTACATCTGCATCGCTAACTTCATCCATTTTGATACGTAAGAATGGGGTAGGATCCATTACGTTTTTTTGTTTTAAATCAGTAAAGAAACGCCATTCTAATCCATTTGTAATTGCTGAAATAGTCACTTCTGGAGTGGAATTAAAGTATCTGGATAACTGAGGGCAGTGGTTATCTAGCTTTTCGCTGTATCCTTTTGCCTCGATAAACATAACTGGAACACCTTGGCAAAATAAAGCATAATCAACCCGCTCATTTGCTTTTAATCCGGGGAAATCCGCTCCGTACTCGGCTTTAACTTTTTGAGGGTCATACGGACTGAACCCAAGAATATCTAAAAAAGGCAATATTAATGCTTGCTTAGTTGTTTCTTCGGTGGTGCAGTGTTGGCCTGCGTTCTTAACGTGGTCAACATGATGTTTTATTTTTATCTTAAAATTATCCATTCCATAACCTTAGTAATCTAAAACGGAATACCAGAACATTTTCCCGATGATGTTCACTTGATCTTCATCTGCAAATTCATCTTCGTATTCATCACGGTTATAACTTCTGATAAGTAATTTCCCTCTCGGGCGCCTGTAAAGACATTTAAGACGCTTTAACCCATCCTGTTCAATTGCATACACTTTTCCATCAATAATTTTCTTATTAGAGATATCTACTGCTATTGCTGTTCCATCTGGGATAACTGGCTCCATACTGTCGCCTTTAGCAGGAAAGCAAACAATTGTGGAGCCGTCAGTTGGTGCGCCAATTCTGTTTAATGTTGTTTTAGAAAATCTTAACTTAAAGCTGTTATAATCTGCATCAATACATCCACCATTGCTGCGCACGAATTCAATATCCTTTAAGAACGGTACCTTTACCTCATTGCCATCTAGTGGCATGTTACTGTCCCATTGCGTAATAGTTGTCCATTCGCTCTCAGGTGGAGCTTGGTTCGCACCCTTTTTGAGGGTTTCGCCAAATAAAAGCCAGTTCACATCAGTGTCAAGGATAGATGCTAATGTTGTTAGTCTTGATTTTCTTGGTTCTGTGCTTGATTCCCACTGTTGTACAGACTGTGGCGTAACCCCAAGCATATCTGCTAGTTCAGCTTGAGTTAGTTTTTTTGCAAGCCGTGCTTGCTTGATTCTTTCGTGCATTGTTTTCATGCCTTAAATATACAAGCGAGGCTTTTATTTTTATAGCAAGCAAAACTTTATTTTTAAAGTGTTTATTGTATTTTGTTTGTTGCTAGTAAGAAAATAAAACCTTTATGAGCATACTGGATATAGCAATAAAAAAGGTTGCCGGCATACCAGCGTTAACCAAAATGCTAAGTATTCGGAATCGAATGGTTCACCAGTGGAACAAAAAAGGTATATATCACCGTTAAGAAGGCAATACGGCAAATAGAAGAGAATAAATTGCAACCTCAGAACAAATGATTCCGTGATTGCAAGGATAGGGGATAGAGTTGATTAGCTCACAAAAATTCTTTTAACTCTGACTGACACCATGAAATAAGATACCTATATAGCAGTAGTAGCTATAGCCCGTAGCGCGGGTGATATTTTGTCATAGATTATCGGTAATGACAGTACATTAACTATTAAGAAAAAAGTAATACCTTGGATGATGGTATTTGTTAGGTAGAATAATACACATAAGCGAGAGGCTTTCTTTGATTTCCTAAAAAATAAAATAACAGTGATAATAGTTAGCAAGAGTAATAATATATTAGAAGTAATCTAAAATGTTATTAAGAACTGCCAATGATTAAGCAATGCGTTATAGAATTGAGGTATTGTATTAACAGTTTTTCCGAGCAGAAATATGGTCAACAGAGTCAACACAGTCGTTTAGGTGTTCGTGTCCAAATGCAGGAATATTCAGTTTGGAATTTAAAAAAGAATGAGTTGCAGGAAGAGATAGAAAGAATAGGAAAAAACAGTTTCCAGATATTAAATATAAATGGTTTGGATATATTTCCTATTTTAAGATATTGAGTTTCTTATTGCTGCTAATGATATAAAAATAGTCAATCTCCTAATAAATAGGAATGCTGTATTACTCTTCTTTCCTGAACTAGACTTTAATTTTAATAAATTACAGTCGGATTGTTTTTATAGTAATTAAATATGTTGATTATAAAAAATATTATTTTTATTAAGGAGGAAGTACATGAGTCAGAAAAATGATTTTAAGGCTTTTTCTATTGGCAATAATGCTAATGTGATTAGCCAAGAAAGATATGAAGAAAATCAGAATTTGCAGACTGGGTTTCCACAAGATGGTATTACTACTGATATGCTAAATAAGGCATTACGTCAGTCTTCCACAATATCCTCTGTAGTCGCTAATTTTATTGCCACACACTCTGGCAATGATGTTCTGGATGATGGAAATATAGAGAAACTCAACGCCCAATTAAATGGAGCGCTGGAACAAAAAATGACAACAAAGGTTCCCGATGCTTCATTAACACAAAAAGGTATTGTTCAGCTTACAAATGTGATTGGCAATAGTAATACATTGGCTGTTACACAAAAGCTTGCTCAGGAAATAATAAGTTCGTTACGTGAAGAAATTAATATACCAGTGGGTTCTCCCATTCCGTGGCCGTTACCCTATCCACCTATCAACTATCTCGTTTGTAACGGTGCATTTTTTAATAAATTGCAGTACCCAAAGTTAGCAGAAGTTTATCCTGACGGTCGATTACCCGATTTAAGGGGAGAATTTATCCGTGGCTGGGATAGTGGTAGAAATGTGGATCCATCCCGTTCAATATTGTCGTGGCAGGAAGGGGCTTATTTGATACAGAATGCTGATCGGGCCAGTCATTTTATTATTACCCCTTCACTCAATGAGCGTAAAAAATTGCAGTGGGATATTCCCCAAAATAACAATATTTCGGTAAGGGCTGTATATTATAAAGCTCAGGCAGACTGGATTGCGAATTCTGCATTTATAGGGGTATCAAGGCCTCGCAACATAGCATTTAACTATATAGTGAGAGCAGCGGCATACAGCATAACGGCAGAACAAAAATACTCCTTAGAACACGAAACAGCCGTATTCGGCGAAGACGGGTTAGCGATTCAAGCCGGTTGGATGAAAGTTTATCACGCGAATCAAATAACAAGAGAATTTACTAGCGCTGATATTGAATATGTTATGCTCGGCGTCAGTTTGTCAGCGAATTCTTATTTAGATGCACCAGACTTTCCTGATTCTGATGACCTGGCTGTTTGCCGTAGTGAGGATGGTAAGCGTTGGGAAATAGTGCCTGACTATCGCGGAAAAATCGCTTACGACACGTTAACACTAACTCAACAGGAAATCACTGAATTGGGTGAATTACCTGAAACTCTGACCTTTAAGCAACCTACCACTGATTTTGATAAGTGGGATGGCACACAATGGGTCACTGATAATGTCGCTCTAAAAGCAGATCAGATTGAACAAGCGGAGCGGCAGCGTATGACTTTGTTGCGACACGCGAATGAATTCATTGCATTACTGCAAGATGCTGTTGATTTAGATATCGCTACCGAAGCAGAGAAAGTTGCTCTGTTGGAATGGAAAAAATACAGGATAATGCTCAATAGAGTAAATATTTCTCTGGTTTCCGATATTGAATGGCCAGAACAGCCGAGGTAAAAAATATAGTGAAAGGGTATCGTGAATGAATATCTGCATCCTACTAATGATCAGAAACCGTTATGCCTTTATTGATTAGATTTGATGAATAAATGATCATAAAAAGCATGTCATGATTCGTTCAGGTGTGCTTTTTTTATGTGAAAAATATTTTTCTGATGATGTTTTGAGGGGGAAGAGATTGTCTGAAATAGATAGTGTTGATTTATACAGTGCCGCCATTTTGCCGCCACTTCACCATTCTCAGGCCATCGCGCAAAACAAAAAAGCCACCTTGCGGTGGCCTTTTCTTTTCCCTAACTCACTGTTTTACAGCAAGTTTTTATTTGGTGCCCAGGGCGGGACTTGAACCCGCACAGCCTTACAGCCGAGGGATTTTAAATCCCTTGTGTCTACCGATTTCACCACCTGGGCTGAATCTGGAGGCGCGTCCCGGAGTCGAACCGAGGTTGACGGATTTGCAATCCGCTGCATGGCCACTCTGCCAACGCGCCTTTCTATCTTTAGTTACTTGCTTTAGTCACTTGCCATAATCTTGACTAGTAACTTGGAGCGGGAAACGAGACTCGAACTCGCGACCCCAACCTTGGCAAGGTTGTGCTCTACCAACTGAGCTATTCCCGCGCCGCTTTGAACTGGCTGATTTACTTATTTGTTTTCGTAAATCTCATGTGCCGTTCGATGCGTTGCATTCTACTTACTTCACGTATCGAGTCAACACAATTATTGTTACGCTGTGTTTGTTCGATGGTTTTTACGTCATTTCGATCAAGCTTCGCGCAAGTCAGACCTGGCGGCGTTTACATATTGAAACATTGACCAAAATGTCATCACCGTAGCAACATAAAGTAATATGAATCCGCCCAATTCGAATTCAAAATTAGGGCGCCATAATAAAGCGACTAACGCCGCCATCTGCGCTGTCGTTTTTAACTTACCCATCCAGGAAACGGCAATACTACTGCGTTTGCCTAATTCAGCCATCCATTCTCTGAGAGAAGAGATGATAATTTCACGCGCTATCATGGTTGCTGCGGGGAGGGTTATCCACCATGTGTGATAATGCTCGGAAACTAAGACTAATGCGGCAGCAACCATGATTTTGTCCGCGACAGGATCAAGAAATGCGCCAAAGCGAGTTGTCTGTTTCCAAAGGCGGGCGAGAAAACCGTCAAACCAGTCTGTCGCCGCAGCGACAATAAAAATTATGGCACAAACCATCGGCGCCCATGTGAATGGCAAATAGAATGCCAGGACAAAAAATGGGATCAGGACGATACGGAATAGAGTGAGCCATGTTGGTATATTTAATTGCATAGTGCTTCTTAACTATCTGGCTATAGTGGAATTTATAAGTATGGTGCATCAATGTACTTAGTGTTTCAATGCATTATAAATTTTTTCTGCTAATGCATAGGAAATAGTCGGTACTTTTGCGATCTCTTCGACACTTGCGTTGCGTAAAGGCTGCAAACCTCCCATATATTTCAGTAACATTTGTCGGCGTTTGGGGCCGACTCCTTCAATAGATTCCAGTGTACTGGTGTTTCTAACTTTAGCTCTGCGCTGGCGGTGCCCGGTTATTGCATGATTATGTGATTCGTCACGAATATGTTGAATTACATGCAGGGCGGGAGAGTCCGGCGGTAATGCGACACCTTTATCCTCCGTCGCGAAAAATAGTGTTTCAAGCCCAGCTTTGCGATCACTGCCTTTGGCAACGCCTATCAATTGAGGGCGCGTTTTATCCCATCCAACATCAAGAGATTGAAAGACATCTATTGCCTGAGCTAATTGCCCTTTACCTCCATCGATGAAAATAATGTCGGGAATTTTTGACTCATCTAATGCCTTTCCATATCGACGGCGTAATACTTGATTCATGGCGGCGTAATCATCACCGGGAGTGATACCACTGATATTATAGCGCCGATATTCAGAACGTAGTGGGCCATTGCTATCAAAAACGACACAGGATGCAACAGTTTGTTCCCCCATAGTGTGACTAATATCAAAACATTCCATTCTCTGAATTTTTGCCAGCTTAACCAATTTGGCGAGAGAGTCTAATCTTTGATGAATGGTTGATTGTTGCGATAAGCGGGTAGTTAGGGCGGTGGTTGCATTTGTGCGAGCAAGTTTCAGATAACGGGCTTTGTCTCCACGAGGGCGGGTTTGAATATGAATTTTCCGCCCGGATATTTCAGATAAAGAATCAGACAAAATATCTTTTTCCGGCAGAGTAAAATCCAGCAAAATTTCTGAGGGCAAAGTCCGATTCTGGCTGCCCTGTAAATAAAATTGGCCAAGGAATGTTTGTACAATCTCATCAAGCTTTGTCCCTGTCGGGACTTTAGGGTAATAACTCCGGCTGCCCAGTACTTTGCCTTGACGTATAAACAGTACGTGTAGACAAGCCATACCCGCTTCAAAGGCAACACTGATAACATCCAGGTCATCGTCTGTTCCTGAAACAAATTGTCTTTCAGTGACCTGACGAACGGCCTGGATTTGATCACGGTATCTCGCAGCATCTTCAAATTTCAGTTGCTGGCTGGCTTGTTCCATTCGGTTAATTAATCTGGTTAAAACTTGCTGATCTTTGCCTGAAAGGAACAGACGAATATAATCAACTTGTTGCTGATACTCTTCTTCACTTACCAGCCCGTTAACGCAAGGCCCAAGGCAGCGGCCAATTTGATATTGCAGGCATGGCCGCGAGCGATTGCGGTAGACACTATCCTCACATTGTCGGATAGGAAAAAGTTTTTGCAGTAAGATTAATGATTCTCGTACTGCATGAGTATTTGGAAACGGGCCGAAATATTCACCTTTAGAATGTTTAGCTCCCCGATGCATTGCCAGCCGTGGGTGTTTATCCGCGCTGAGAAAAATGTAAGGGTAGGATTTGTCATCTCGCAGTAAAACGTTATAGCGGGGCTGATAGAGCTTAATGTAATTATGCTCCAATAGCAGTGCTTCTGTTTCGGTATGCGTGACAGTGACATCTATTTGAACAATATTTTTAACCAGAGATTCGGTTTTACGACTGGCGACCTGCGCACGAAAGTAACTGGCAAGCCTTTTTTTTAAATCTTTGGCTTTACCAACATAAATAACCGTGCCTGAGGCGTCATACATACGATAAACACCAGGCTGACTGGTTACTGTTTGTAAAAATGTTTTTGAATCAAATTGTTCCGTCACTATTTAATAGACTCTCTGTGTCGAATAGCCCATAACGTATTGCCATATGCGTTAATTCTACATCACCGCTGATATTGAGTTTACTAAACATTCGGTAGCGATAGCTATTGACGGTTTTTGGGCTAAGATTAAGTTGTTCGGAGATATCACTCACTTTTTGTCCTTTCGTGATCATCAACATAATCTGTAATTCACGATCAGACAGACAACTTAATGGATTGTCTTGCTGTGGACTAATTTGGCTAAGGGCCATTTGTTGAGCAATATCGGGAGCGATATAGCGCTGGCCGGCGTTAACCGCGCGGATTGCATTAATCATGTCCTGAGGGGTGGAAGCCTTACTGAGATATCCTCTGGCGCCGGCCTGCATCACCTTCATTGGCAAAGGATTTTCAGTATAGATAGTCAACATGATGACTCGGACATCGGGACAATAACGTAGGATTCTTTTTGTTGCCTCCAGGCCGCCCATGCCTGGCATGTTCATATCCATTAACACGATATCTACTTTATTAGCCCGGCACCACTTTATCGCTTCTTCACCACAGTTAGCTTCTCCTGTTACTGTTATCCCTTTTACGTCATCAAGAATACGCTTTACACCAACCCTGATCAGCTCGTGATCATCGACTAACAAAACATTTATCAAAAAAGTATCTCCAACTGGCTCTATGCTCATACATGAGCTTCATTGACATTGCTTGTGTGTTGAATTTGTTTCAAAAGAGTTAACTTCAATTGTCTATTTTTTGACTTTTAGTAAAGATTATATAAAACAATAGAATAGATAAATTATCATAAAAGTTCATCAGGAATGTGAAGATTATACTTATCTCTTCCAAAGACAAAAGAGAATTATTTTATACGATGATAAGTACTGTTTATTTGTAATAGGAACATTCTGTGTATTCTGATTATGATGAAATTAATAACTAAATAAATATTTATAAAATAAATGGTTTTAACAATAATTTAACGCTTTTTGACGTAGATCTATTTGGAAAATGTATAAAAATAGGGGATGAATTATGTGATATAATTATTATTTTCATAACGTAATTAATACGTAAACGAGTAACGACTATGAATAAAATCGCTTTAATTTCTTCATCCGATACTGAAACTTTGGCAACAGAGGTGACATGTTTGAAAGTTCTGTTGGCTTCTATTCTTAAAACTATGGGGCAAGCCCATGCAGGAAAAGTTGTACTGAATTTGGAACATGTTATTGCAGAAATGGGAGATGAAAAACAGGCTAAGATATTTGAAAATACGGTTCAGCAAATAAAAGCGTTATATCGGCAGTGAGGTAGGTCTCAGGGGTTAATGTTATTACCCCTGTACTCTCCACTTTTGCTACGTGTTGAAATGACCAACGTTATTTCATAATATTTTTTTGGAAAAATATATTATTATATGCATTAAATGATCATAAGTGTATGAAACTAAAGATGTAAGGTGAATAAATTAAAAGCGACATTAATTCTCTGGTTATAGAGAAAAGTGAGGAAAGGAAAATAATTTGTAAAAAATCTTTAATTTATAATTTTTGCTTTATCGTTATATACAGAATGATATATTGAAAAAAGGTATCAGTTAACTTTTTCTTTTGCAAATAGGTAATGTAATCAACATTGATGACAAACAGTAGTAGATTCATTATTATGGCAATGATGGGTTTTTACTTTTATAAATGTTAATTCTATATGAGTGGTATTAGTAATATCTTTATATCAATATGAAATATAAGTGATTTTCTTGATTTTTATCATTGTGTTTATATAGTTGAATAACTCATAGTAATTAACAGGATATAGAGTATACTAAATAATGTAGTAGTCTGGTTTGGTATGTAAATATAGGAGCGTGCGTATGTACAAAACTATTTTAGTACCGGTAGATATTTCAGAAGATGAACTAACGAGTAAAGCTGTTAAGCATGCACTGTCTTTGGCGAAAAAAACAGGTGCGAGGCTTCATATTCTTCATGTACTGCCAATTTCATCAGCAATTGTTAATGCATATTCGTTGGGATATGATGAAATTAAGGATAAAGCGACAATTAAAGCCGAAGATGATTTGAGAACGCTGCTTGATACCATCGATTTTCCTGATGACAGGTTATCCTATTCCATTGCATTTGGGTCGCCAAGAGATGAAATAACAGCGGCAGCGACAGAAATTAATGCTGATCTTATTGTTATTGGCTCTAGAAGGCCCAATATTACAACGCATTTGCTAGGATCTAATGCATCTGGTGTTGTTAAATATTCGACAACATCTGTTTTGGTTATTAGGTAAGGTGATTAAAACGTAATGGGAGAGATTGGCTAGCCATCTTCGGATGGCTTGCTAGATAACTTATCCGGTAAATATTTTATTGCGATGTATGGGGTATTTTTGGAAAGTGTGTTCTTTATTACCTTGGGACTTGTTGTAACGCCTTTCATTCATCGAATATTGCATAAGTGGCATCTTGACTCTGAGTGATTGAAAATAGAGCTATACTGTAATTTATTTGATTTAGTTAAACAACTCACAACAAATAATGGAATATTTTATACCCTATGGATTTCAAGATGTATCGCGACGGCAAAGGAGTGAATCCCCGGGAGCATAGGTAACTATGTGACCGAGGTGAGCGAGTGCAGCCAACAAAGAGGCAACTTGAAAGATGACGGGTATATACTCATTGAAGTAGTTAGGTTTGGTATATAAATATAGGAGTGCATATGTACAAAACGATTTTAGTACCGGTGGATATTTCAGAAGATGAATTGACCGATAAAGCGATTGCACATGCAGAGTATTTGGCGAAGTTATCTGATGCTAATATACATCTTTTCCATGCCGTTCCTGATATATCAAGATTTTCAATTAGTTATAGTTACCAATATGATTTGCTCAACTCTTTTGCCAAGAAATCTATTGCAAGATCAGAAGAGGAATTGGCAAAAGTGGCTGAGAAAATAGACTTGCCAAAAGAGCGAGTCTCTTTCTCCGTAGCCTTTGGATCACCGAGGGATAAAGTATTATCGACGGCAGATGAGATTAAAGCAGATTTAATTGTTATTGGTTCCCGGCGACCTAATATTTCCACCCATTTATTAGGTTCAAACGCTTCAGGGATTGTCGGATATGCAAATATTTCAGTTTTGGTAGTCAGATGAATGACTTGTTCAGCAGTGAGAAAAACAGTTTTCACATAGTACTCATTGCTTAATAGGTATTATGTTATTCAATACTGACGTGATAATCCGGTGCAGGTATTTTGCATCGGATTTTTCTATTGTTAAAACAGAATATTGAACTTATTTTGGCGATAATTGATTTTAAGTTATCCATTTTTCACCGAAAAGTTGATCTGTACAGGATAGATGTTGCTTTAAATCACGGTTTGAAGTGAATATCAGGCAAAGATATCACAAGAATCAGTGGCTTATACGGTTATAGTAAAAATAAGCATGATTTTAATTTATTGGCTATAGTTAATTTCAGCAAGGTGACTCGTTTTGATAACTGGATGAGGACAAAACATGTTAAGAAAATTAGCGGCTGAATTGCTTGGAACTTTTGTTCTGGTTTTTGGGGGATGTGGTAGTGTTGTATTCTCTGCTGCGTTTCCTGAATTAGGGATTGGTTTTGTCGGTGTATCTTTGGCATTTGGTTTAACCGTATTAACGATGATATATGCTGTTGGGCATATTTCTGGCGGGCATTTTAACCCCGCTGTAACAATTGGTCTTTGGGCTGGTGGTCGTTTCAAGGCAGTAGAAATTATTCCTTACATTATTTCTCAAGTTATCGGTGGTATTCTTGCCGCGGCAGTATTATATGTTATTGCCAGTGGGCAGGCGGGTTTTGATGCGACCGCGAGTGGCTTTGCATCAAATGGTTTTGGTGAGCATTCACCGGGTGGATTTTCACTACAATCTGCTATTGTGGCCGAAATTGTTTTAACGGCTATTTTCTTAATTGTCATTATTGGCGTGACAGATAGACGAGCACCTCCGGGTTTTGCGCCATTAGCAATCGGCTTGGCGCTGGTTTTAATTAATTTGATTAGCATTCCTATTACCAACACATCAGTCAATCCAGCACGAAGCACAGCTGTTGCTATATTCCAGAATACCTGGGCTTTAGAGCAGTTATGGTTCTTCTGGGTGATGCCGATTATTGGTGGAATTATTGGTGGAGGAATCTACAGGTTACTGTTTGCTGAAAAACAATAATTTTTACTGGTGAGTTACCTTGCTTAAGGCCACGCTGTAGTGTGGTCTTTTTTGTCATTGTTATTTTTTCGTCTGTTTTAATAAAGGCAGGAAACATTATCATGAAAATTTGCAGTTATAAATGGCAAAGATAAGGTAACAGATGACAAATGCAAATAAATCTGGATGTATTTTATTGCAATGTGTTGGAGTGTTGGATGATTTATTACTGCCAATTATATAAAAATAATTAACCCTATAAGTTATAAAATAAATTTCATTATTCTTTTCCTGAACTAGACTATAATTAGCGTCAATTGATAGAGGCTATCTGTACGATTATTTAATATATTGATTACTGAGTGATATTATTGAATTTAAGAGGAGTATATGAGCCAGAAAAATGATTTTAAAGCCTTTTCTGTTAGTGATAATGCTAATGTAGTCAGCCAAGAAAAATATGAAGAAAGTCAGAATTTAAAGACGGGATTTCCTCCCGAGAATGTTTCTACTCATGTATTGAATAAGGTATTACGTCAATCCTCAACAATAGCATCTGTCGTGGCTAATTTTATTGCGACACAATCTGGTGAGGATGTTTTGGATGATGGTGATATAGCTAAACTTACTGTGCGATTTAATAGGGCTTTAGATAAAGCTTTAGAGCAAAAAGTTTCAAGTATTTCCAGCCCCCCCGTTGGCTCGCCTATTCCCTGGCCGTTGCCTCATCCACCTTCCGGTTATTTCACTTGTAATGGCTCCGCTTTTAGTCGGTCACAATATCCGAAGTTAGCAGAAGCTTATCCTGACGGTAGATTACCTGATTTAAGAGGCGAGTTTATTCGTGGTTGGGATGATGGGCGTGGTGTTGATAGCGGTCGTGTTATTTTAAGTGCGCAGACTGACAACACAAAAAGAATACAACTAACGAAAGGTCTTCCTGATGATAGATTTCTTTCTAGTTATCAAGGCCCTTTCGATAAATACCAGTTCCCGTTGGGGCGTGATGTACTTGATAGCGCTACGGCTACATCTATTGCTAACAATACAAGCGGCTATGAAACCCGCCCCCGCAATATCGCATTTAACTATATCGTAAAAGCAGAATAATATTGTAAAGGCAGAATAATAATGACACAAGAAAATATCTTAGATACTGAAACCGCTGTATTAGGTGAAGACGGATTAGCAATTCAAGCCGGCTGGATAAAAGTTTATCATGTTAATCCCTATTCGAGAGAATTCTCTGGCTCTGATTTCGAATATGTTGCGGAAGGTGTAGGTGTGTCAGCGCACTCTTATTTAGACGCACCAGACCTGCCCGATTCTGATGATATGGCTGTGCGTCGCAGTGAGGACGGAAGTTATTGGGAAATTGTTCCTGACCACCGTGGAAAAATAGCTTACAACACGCAAGCGGGTGCACAGGAAGAAGTGACGGCACTGGGTGAATTACCAGAGATATTAACATTCGAGCAACCGTCCACCAATTTTGATCAATGGGATGGTGAAAAATGGGTAACGGACTTTGAAGCTCAAAAAGTCAGTCAAATTGAACAGGCAGAACAACAACGTGCTATTTTCCGTCGGCAAGCCGATGAAGCCATCACTGTATTGCAATATGCGGTTGAAACTGAAATGGCATCGGAAGCGGAAAATGCGCTATTGTTAGATTGGAAAAAGTATTTGGTGTTACTGCGTCGGGTTGATGTTTCATCGGCACCAGACATTAATTGGCCTGAACAGCCGCAAGAATAATATCATTAAAGTCTTATAGCCCTTAGATATTAACAAAGCACTGGTTTTTAATCAGTGCTTTGATTAAGGAAGTTCGTATAAAAGTCCATATAACTATGAACTCTGATTTGTAAAATTGATTTAATTGTCGATTTTAAATTTATTTTCGATAAAAGTTGAAGGAGGGCAGGTCAGAAAGAATATTTTCAGAAGTTTAATATAAGAGGTCTGAATATGTTTTTCTGATGGGAAATTATGTTTCCATTTTGACTATAAGCGAACATTATTTAATTTGGGGAAGGTATATGAGTAAAAATGATTTTAAAGCTTTTGCTATTGGTAATGGCGCTAATGTGCCCAGTCAACAAGACTATGAAATAAATCCGAATTTACCGCGTGGGTTTCCAGACAGGCAGTACATTGATAATCACATATTAAATAAGATATTACGTCAAGCGTCAACAATAACATCGGTTGTAGCTGATTTTATTGCGACACAATCTGGTGAGGATGTTTTAGATGATGGTAATGTAGCTAAACTCACCGCACAGTTAAATAAAGCTCTAGAACATAAAGCTATAACAGGAATTCCCAATGCTTCACTAACACAAAAAGGTATTGTTCAACTTACCGATGTAATTGGTGATAGTGATACATTGGCAGTGACGCAAAAGTTGATTAAGGAAGTAGTTAATTCATTACTGGGAAGTATTAATACTAAGGTACCTGATAGCCGGAAAATAAACGGCAAGGCGTTGACTGGAGATATTAATTTGACTGCGGGGGATGTAGGCGCAGTATCAATTAATGATGCAATGCATTCAATGGGTTTTGCTCGTTTGTATGGATCGGAAAATCTATACGATGGTTGTGCCGGGTATGGGCCTAATTCGCCATTTCTTACTAAATATGGGCTGCCATCTGATTGGTATGGCGTTCAGTTAAGATTTAGTAATGTAAATGGTTTATCAAGTGAAGGCGTAGATGGTGTATGGAGCCACAGGCTGGTTTTCATGCATGAAGGCAGTACATATCGTACAGATAGCATAAATAGCGATAGCAAAAGACAAGTTACACGTAAGTTTTGGGACGATAAGAACGCTAAACCAGACGCCAATGGAAACCTCAAGGTAGCCTCCCCGATAATAGAAATCTACCCTGATGGCATATTCTCGACTAATGACGAATCCGAAGGTGCAGAAGTAATAAAAGAGGGAACCGGCATATATCATGTATTAAATATTCTGGGCTATAACGCTGATGGTGGTTGGGGGGTGAATGGGGGCATTTCCGTTCCCCGCGACAACAATAATCTCGAACTGATTTTTGTTGATGATCACGTTCAACCTGACGGCTCTATTATCATTGAGACTTTCCATCGTCAACATGCGCATTTACCGGAGAGATTTCAAAATTGGCGACTCAAATCTATTGATGACAATGGCAACAAGATCTTCTATCAAGATGGAGAGCCTTGTGATATTCCCGATTCCTGCCGCTTAGATATTCGGGTCCAAATGCCAGAAGATTCACTCTGGAACTTGAAACGAAAGAAGTTACAGGAAGAAATGGAGAGTACCAGCGCTTCTGGTAATAAATGATTCTGGTAGTAAATTGCAGTAAGAATGGGCCGTGTATCGGCCCTGTACTTTATTTGGACTTCAATATTGGAAGCTGACGTTGAGCGCCATTCCCTATTTTTTCATGCCAGTAGTGAGTGATATAACCGCTCGTTTTTAAAGCATATGGTTTATATATCGATCTCATCATACCCGATTAATCATTCCGCAATAATGGGATGACTATCCTCTTGTGATATCTCAATCTGTTCATTGAGTAGCCTTTCTTTTTAAAAGAGATGCTAAGATGAAATGCAAAGAAACAATATTTGTCTTATAGGTCGATTATGAGGCAACATAAAAGTGTAAAATCAGAATGATATTTTTGCATAAGTAGGGTTTATCATTGAAACGTAAAGTTATTTTTTTGGCAATTCATATTGGGTGTTTCAGCTTAATTGCTCCTTTATCTTCTTTTGCCGCTCCGACCACCTTTGAACAAGCTAAAGTTGAATTGCGTAAACGCATTTACCATGATCAATTTAAGTCAGGGGAAGGGACATTTTATTGTGGTTGCGATTGGCAATGGACAGGTAAGAGCGGTGGACGCGCAATTCTTTCCTCGTGTGGTTATCAAGTCAGGTCACAACAGAATCGAGCTGAACGAATTGAATGGGAACATATTGTTCCTGCCTGGGTTTTTGGTCATCAGCGACAATGTTGGCAAAATGGAGGGAGGAAGAATTGTGTCTCTTCCGATCCGGTTTTCAGGGCAATGGAATCCGATATGCATAATTTGGCCCCATCAATTGGCGAGGTTAATGGCGATCGTAGTAATTTTGGTTATGGAATGTTACCGAAAAATATGCCGAATGATTATGGTCGTTGTACCAGTAAAGTCGATTTTAAATCTCGTACATTCGAGCCTAGAAATGAAGTAAAAGGGCAGGTTGCGCGGATCAATTTTTATATGCATGATCGTTACAATCTTTCTATGTCCCGTCAACAACAGCAATTATTTATCGCTTGGGATCGTCAATATCCACCGAGTAAATGGGAACGGGAGAGAGATAATCGAATTGCCAGTGTTATGGGGCATCATAACCCTTTTGTTACCGGTGAACAGAAATGGCAATTGTGGCATAAAAACTCCGCCGCAGGCATTCCAAAAACTGAGCAGAGAACAGGGCAGAGAAATAGTCAGGCAGATATCCAGAGACAACGGGTATTACCTGATGCATCCTCTACAGGATTAATTAAAGGAAATAACAACAGCAAAATCTATCATTTCTTTCATTGTTCAGGTTATAAGGTGATTCAGGAGAAGAATACTGTCTATTTTAAAACAGAAACTGAAGCAAAAAATGCGGGTTTTCGATTGGCTGGAAACTGTAAGGGTACTTAACAAAACAGATAATTAACTATTTACTCTGTTGTCATCAATAATAATATTGTTGCCATCTGGTGGGGAAGAGCGCTTTTAGATAGTGACTTCTTTGTCGGATGGTAACTGAATGTATCAATACAATAGTAGCCAAATTAATAATGGCTACTATGATGTTAAGTAATTAGCTTATATTAATGAATACTTATCATTTTAAATATTAAGTCATATTATTCAATGAATTAAATTTATCGCAAAAATAAATAAGCGATACTGTCGATGATTTTTAATCAAGAGTTCCTGGCTTGTTTGCCATAACTTAGAAATTGTCATTATACTGTCATAATGATTCGTTAGTTTTCACTAGATAGAAATAATGGTGAGTAACGTTAATGATTGATATTCCGATGATATGCGAACCTGTGGGAGTATCAAAGTCATTAATATATGTGACGGTTCTACCATTGTTTTTCTATGGGGCTGAATAAGCGGACAGGAGGCGCCTATCTGTTTGAAATAACGTAGTTATTATATCGGTGATATGACACCGGATGGGTGAAAACAACGATAAGGTGATACTGCTATGAGTAGACAGAAAGCAGTGATTAAATCACGTCGAGAGGCAAAACGGATGATGAAAAGGGATTTGCGTCATCATCAATGTTATCAGGATGATAATGTAACCTCTCTGGTACAACTCGGTGGCGTAGAAGCTATTGGTATGGCACGTGATAACCGGGATATTTCGGAAATTTTGCCACGGACTGAAACGCAATGGCGTTATATGCGCGCAATAAACTATAAAAAATTGATTATTGCCAGTGGGGAGGCGGGCTGCGGTAAGACGTTTATCAGTGCCGCAATGGCTGCGGATGCGTTGATTAATAAGGAAATTGATAGAATCATCGTCACCCGCCCTGTATTACAGGCGGATGAAGATCTCGGTTTTTTGCCCGGAGATATGGCTGAAAAATTTGCGCCCTATTTCCGACCAGTTTATGACGTTTTATTAAAACGCATGGGAGCATCATTTCTGCAATATTGCTTACGGCCTGAAATTGGCAAAGTGGAAATTGCGCCTTTTGCCTATATGCGGGGTAGAACATTTGAAAACGCATTTGTGATTCTGGATGAAGCCCAGAATGTCACTGTTAATCAAATGAAAGTGTTTCTGACCCGGCTTGGGGAAAATGTTACTGTGATTGTAAATGGTGATATAAGTCAATGTGATTTACCGGTTGGAGTCGTATCAGGATTGCGTGACGCACTGAAAAGATTTTCAGATGATGAAATCGTCAGTGTTATCCATTTTAATCAAGAGGATTGCGTTCGTTCTCAACTGTGCCAGAAAACGTTATTGGCTTATTGTGAATAAATTGTGGAAATACGCCGTTGAGGGCTTTTGTAACAGCGCCTCACGGCGTAATCCTTGATTATTCCGCCTATTTTAAATCCTTTACCTTTATTGTTTAATTCTGGATATGGATAAACTGGTGATATGACCTTAGTGGCGCTACTTTATTTTCCAGTAATGTGGTTCGGAGCGCTTAAACAGGGGAGCTAAACGGGCGTGTAATGTATGCAGCTCCTGTGTCCACAGGGTCAACGGTATTTGCATCGAATCTTTCGCTATGTTGGCGTGAAAACTTGGCGTATTATTACACAACATCTACGGCTGTAGTACTAGGCCGATTTGTGGGGCTGAGGAATGAACCCCCCACAAATCGGCGCTAATAAACCAGCACCATATTAGGAATAGTGGACCGGGGTTAATCTAACTCCCGCTGCACGTGTTATTTCAGTAATAGTGCTCAATGTCGGGTTGCCATTAGCGGATAACGCGCGGTAAATATGCTGTCGGGCAAGACCGGATTTTTTGGCTATCTCACCAACGCCGCCACGAGCCTCAATGATCTGGCGTAATGCAATAAGGAACGCACCAACGCCACCCGGCTCGTAAATGTCTTCTAACGCCGTCTGTAAATAGATTTCAGCGTATGCAGGATCGGCGCGCAACTCTTCAATCATTGCAGTATCGTGATCGATTGAAGCTGGGATATTAGAGTCACCTGCTTCGCAGGCTACTTTCATTTTGATTTTATCTGTCATTTTTTATCCTCACATGAAAATCTTTAAGGTAATTAACGGCTTTGTCTATATCCGTTTGTTGTGAGCCTTTGTTGCCTCCGATGAGTAAGAGGATTATTTGTCCAGCTTCCATCGAATAATAAACGCGGTAGCCTTGCCCGTAATCAATTCGTAATGCCCAGACACCATCCCTTTCAAATTTGTGATCCCCGAAATTTCCGGCACATGCGCGGGATACTTGAGTGTCAACCTTAGCGGCAGCGCGGGGATCTTTTTTTCTAAGTTTTCTTATCCATTCAGTATAAGGAACTTTTTTGTTACCGTCCTGATAACGTAGTGTTGTATAAGGCATTCAGCTGCCCTCATCACAATGACTTATACTTATTGTCTCTTATAAGTTACATCTCATCAAGCATCCATCATGAATTTTTATATTTTATTCCCCGCAGCAGTTGACCGCGTGGCTTGACTGGAAGCTGAATTGGCGGTACTGCGTGAAATCGTGGGTGAACATGCCCGTTTGCTGACAGAAGAGAAGGTGCTGCTCGAGGAGGTGGTCCGCCTCTGATAAGTAAGCAGCTATCAGGAGAGACTTCTTTAGTTCCGGGTGGGATTCATACCCACTGAAAGACAGTACATTTTGTTGTCTGATGATATAGAGGGCTTGCACTGGATCACCCAACTCAAAAAGGCTCCAAAGGATTTCAGTTATACTGAGATCGTCAGAGGATCTGATCGGGTAAAGCAACTCGGTCCTATTTAACCTGAGGTTCCCTTCTCTTAAGCGAAGCTCAGATTGATTATTAAATCATCAGTAAATAGCAAGGAAAATTTTCATTTTTTTAATTCACGAAAAAATGAAAATTTGTAACAAAATGTTACAAACTCAAGAGAAATTGAATTATCGTCAATCGCATTTCTTCGATTTTAAAAACTTCGTTTTAAGTGATGTTGCGGATAATATCCGTATCGTTGATTCCCTCACCCACGAATTTTAGTAGGAGAGGGGATCAAGCGAATATAAATATACAAGGTTCTTAATCGTCGCTATCCATTACTTCATGACGCAGGACATGATAACCTTCCTCATCAAAGCCATGTCTCCAGTAAGGAATGGCATATAGCTGGTGGCGTTCATAGCCTTTTTCTCGGCGAATATAGCGACGAATTTCTTTTACCAGCTTATCTTCACCGGCAAGCCAGAAAGTGACATCTTCTGTTGGTAATGACCAGGATTTGAATTCAGATACGATTTTGTCAGTTATTTCAACATCACCGGTGATCCAGTGAACCGCTATTCCAGCCGGTTTTTTTAATTCCTGAATATCTTGCTCACTTTCGATACGAATAATGATCTGCCCGGTCGCGTCTGGTTTTACTGTTTCTAAGAGCGCGGCAATAGCAGGCAGGGAACTTGGGTCGCCAGCCATATAGTAGTGGCTGACTTTTGGTAGTAATGGATCTGGGCCGCCGGGGTTAGTGATACCGATCCAGTCACCGATTTTAGCGCTATAAGCAAATTCCACTGCCGGGCCGCCATTGTGGTGTAATGCAAACTCAATATCGATCTCTTTTTGTTCGGTGCGGATGGCGCGAACCGAGTAAGTACGGACAATGGGGCGCAGCCCGCTCGGTGGCCATATTGGGCCTTCTGGGGATAAAGTCGGTAATACCGGTTTGGTCTGCCCCGGAAGCGGTAAGAATATCTTTAGGTGCCCGCCTTCACATTCAGTGGGATAACTATCCAGACACTCGCTGGTAAAAGTAATGCTGCGCATATTAGGTGTTACGTCGAAAATATTTTTTACCTGAACAAGCCTCGGTGGTGCAGGACGGTAAATATTTTTTTCTTCAATTGTGCTATTAGTCACGTAAAATTCCTCTGGAAAATTTACCGAAGGTTATTGTCTGATAAAGCCAAAGTTAGTGTAACAGTAATTAGAGAAAATGATAATTATTATCATTCAACAAATTGCGTTGCTGTCGATAATGGAATTTATCCGCCTTTTTCAATCCAGTGAAAATTGAATTTCTACCTCTGTACCGCCATGTTTACGATTCTTTATCTGTAATTGTCCACCCAGGATAGAAACTCTATCTTGCATAATAGCCATGCCGAATTTGTTTTTATTAGCGGAGTCCAAATTGATACCCTGACCGTTATCACTAACAACTGTAATAATTTTGTCATCAATAGGGTAAATGCGGACACTGATCCAATTGGCGTCGGCATGCTTATAACAGTTGTTTAAACATTCCCTAATGATTTGTATCAAATGTTTGCTGTAACTGTCAGGAATGTGCTGATGTGTCAGGCGATAATTGAATTCAATGTTGAAGCCTAGACGGTGGTTAAATTCATTAATCAAGTCCTGTAAAGATTCTTGTAGATTACATTGAGGTTGTTCATTCCTGAAAGTTGCCAGTAATTCTCTTAGCTGTCGATAGGCAATATTCAACTCATCTTTAATCATATTCAGCGAGGTTAAACTTTGCTTGGGTAAATTATCACTGCCGATATATAGGCAATTAACTTGAATCTTAAGGAAAGAGAGGGATTGAGCAATGGAATCGTGGAGTTCACGGGAAATAGCGGCTCTTTCTGCGGCCAGCACACTCTGATGTTGGCATTGGAGCTGATTTTCCCGTAATAGTTTATTTGTCATTAAAGTTACCACATCCTGAACCAGACTTTTTTCATCGGGAGTAAGATCACTATTTCTGTGTGTTTTTATCCAGAGTGTTCCATAGTTATCAATATTGTCATCTAAATTCCATCTCGTAATAAGCGGCACGTCAAAATAGGGGCATTGATGAGGATTACGGAAGGAATATTCTTGTTGTGATGGGTAAAAGATGATTTTGGCTTCACAGAAAGGGATCAGGCGATTGAGGTGGGAAAAAATCTCCTGTAGCTTTTCAGGTAGCAGCTTACAATTTTGTAGTTTGAAATGGCTTTGACAGAGAAAATCCAAATAGCCATTTTTTTGTTTCAGGGCGTTAATTTCTGCTTTGTATCTTGCATGTTGCCATTCTTTAACAGGAACAGAGTTATGTACCACTTTTATCAGGAAGTAGACATTTGTAATACTTAACATTATCAATAACGGTAAAATCAAATCTGGAATCGACGGTTTATTAATCAACAATAGTATAAAAAGTAAAAATAAATTTATAATAGAGTTGATTACAAACAGTTTTTGATTTTTGAAGATGGTGTTATTTGAACTTGTTTTCATCAGGCTAAGATTCCGTTCTGCAATACTGATGAAAACTTTAGCTCAATTTATTAAATAGTGTTAATAATTACTTCAATTTCATACCGGCTGCTGTCATTAACAGGCGAAATAGTGTGGAAACAGCAAAAAGAGCCATCACACCGCATAACCAGATCATTGCCATCCAGCCTATTCGTTTCCATACAGAAGGGCGTGGCGTGTTTTGATTAATGGTAGCCTTGTTCATGATTAACTTTCCCTCGAAAAACGTAGTAGCTCCAATAGGTGTAAACCAGGATCACTGGGATGATAAGTAAAGCGCCGACCAGCATAAAACCTAAACTTTGTTGTGGCGCCGCCGCAGCTTCATAGCTAATTGCGGGTGGGATCAAGTTAGGCCAGATACTGATGCCTAATCCACTGTAGCCCAGGAAAATTAACAATAGCGCTGATAGAAACGGTGTGTAATGAGTCTGGCGTTTGATTGAATGTAGTAGTTTCCAGCCCGCCCAGACCACTAATAGTGGCACAGGGAGGAAGAACAACAGGTTAGGCAGACTGAACCAACGTTCAGCGATTGTTGGATGAATGAATGGCGTCCATAAGCTGACAATGGCGATAACTGTCAGCATCATAAAAATGAGCGGACGGGCGATACGGTACATCTCTTGTTGTAAGTGACCTTCGGTTTTCATAATTAGCCAGCCGCAGCCTAACAAGGCGTAAGCAACTACCAGCCCAAAACCACAAAATAGGGGGAAGGGTGAGAACCAATCAAAATAGCCGCCGGCATAAGCTCGGTTTTCCACCGGGAATCCTTGAATAAAGGCGCCCACCACCACACCTTGAACAAATGTCGCCATCACCGAGCCGCCGATAAAAGCTTTATCCCAGATATGACGATGCTCAGGCGCGCTTTTGAAACGAAATTCAAAGGCGACGCCACGAAAGATCAGACCGAATAACATTAATGTCAGGGGGATGGTTAACGCATCAAGTATAACGGCATAAGCCAAAGGGAAAGCACCGAATAAACCCGCGCCTCCAAGCACCAGCCAGGTTTCGTTGCCATCCCACACCGGCGCGACGCTGTTCATCATTAAATCACGATCCCTATCGCTTTTAATCGTGGGATAGAGCAACCCAATGCCAAGATCAAAACCATCCATGACAATGTACATCATGATGCTGAACACAATGATGATGAACCAGATTAACGGTAGATCAATACCCATTGTTTAACTCCTTTTTGGGACCTTTGCGGATAAGTTTCATCATATAGGCGTAACCCACACCAAATACCGAGCTGTAAACCGCGATGAAAAGCAACAAACTGATGCTCATATGGATTTCACCGTGTGCGGATACCGCATCTTTGGTGCGTAGCAGACCATAAACGACCCACGGTTGACGGCCGATTTCGGTAGTAAACCAACCGGCAAGAATGGCGATCAGGCCGGAAGGCGCCATCAAGAATATAAAACGCAGGAAGGCTTTTGACTGATAAAGTCGTTTTTTATAGCGCAACCAAAGCCCCCAAAAGCCAGCAACTATCATCAACATACCGAGGCCGACCATCACTCTGAATGACCAGAAAACCATAAGCGCGTTTGGTCTGTCTTCCGGTGGAAACTCCTTAAGAGCAGGAACCTGCTTATCTATACTGTGAGTCAGAATCAGACTGGCGAGATAAGGAATTTCGACGGCATAACGCGTCTCTTCCCGTTCCATATCCGGGATACCAAACAGGATCAGCGGAGTCGCTTCGCCGGGAAGATTTTCCCAGTGGCCTTCCATTGCCGCGACTTTGGCGGGTTGATGCTTGAGTGTGTTAAGACCGTGAGCATCCCCAATCAATGCCTGTAAAGGCGCAATAATCAGGATCATCCACATCGACATGGATAGCATTTTTTTCATTGCTGTCGAGTCATTGCCTTTTAATAAATGCCATGCCGCTGAAGCTGCAACAAAGAATGCCGAGGCGAGGAAGGCCGCAGTAGACATATGAGCCAGGCGATATGGAAAGGAGGGATTAAATATCACGGCCAGCCAATCGACGGGGACGACCTGATTATTGACAATTTCGTGACCTTGTGGGGTTTGCATCCAACTATTGGAGGCCAGTATCCAAAAAGTGGAGATCAAAGTACCTAGCGCAACCATAAGGGTGGCGAAGAAATGTAATTTTTCACCTACACGATTCCAGCCAAATAACATCACGCCGAGAAAGCCCGCTTCAAGAAAGAATGCGGTCAGTACTTCGTAAGTCAGTAACGGGCCGGTGATCGAACCAGCAAAATCAGAGAAAAAACTCCAGTTGGTGCCGAATTGGTAAGCCATAACCAGACCAGAAACCACGCCCATTCCGAAGTTAACGGCAAAAATTTTCGACCAGAAATGATATAGCACTTTGTAATCGGTATTCCGCGTTTTCAGCCATAATCCTTCCAGTACGGCTAAAAAGCTTGCCAACCCGATGGTAATCGCCGGAAAGATAATGTGAAACGAGACGGTAAACGCGAATTGAATTCTGGCCAGTTCCAAGGCGCTTAAACCAAACATGGTGACCTCTTATTTTTAGTTTGAATAAAGGCAGGAAATGTATACGGGTAAGTAAAGCATGAAAAAAATAACTATAATAGTGACAGTTTTCTGTATATTAACTATAACAGTTTGCGGAGAGGTCTGAATTGATGAAGCGTTATGAACAATTTGCCAGGCAAATTCTTCAACATATCGAAGATGGTACCTGGCTGGTGGGAGATAGATTACCTTCGCTGAGAGAGTCAGTGAAGTTATCAGGTTTGAGTTTGATGACCGTTGTTCAATCTTATCAATTATTAGAGAGTCAGGGATGGATCGTTTCTCGTCCTCAATCGGGTTATTACGTTGCTAAACGTTTGCAACCCTTTGCCGCCGCAAAAGGGGGAAAGCGATTACATTTAAGTGAAAGCGTGGAAATAAGCGCTTCTATTTTTGATGTATTACAGGCGTGTAAAGATCCTGCGATTATTCCGTTTGGTTCAGCATTCCCGGACCCATCCTTATTGATTCAACCTAAACTTTCCAAAGCGTTAGCGGCCGCTGCCAGGCGAATAGCGCCACATAGCGCTTTAGCCAATTTACCGCCGGGCAATGATAAGTTACGCCGTAATATATCGCGCCGTTATGCCATGCATGGTATTCATGTCTCTCCTGATGAAATTGTCATTACCGCTGGTGCGATGGAATCACTGAGTTTCAGTTTACAGTCGGTGACGGAGCCGGGTGATTGGGTGGTGATTGAATCACCGGCTTTTTACGGCGCTTTGCAGGCCATTGAACGTTTGCGTTTGAAAGCGGTAGCCATCAAAACTGATCCACAAAACGGTATTGATTTGGATGCGCTGGAGGAGGTGATTCAGAAATACCCGATAAAAGCTTGTTGGTTAATGACTCACTTTCAGAACCCGCTAGGGGGAACGATGTCCGCTGACAGTAAATTACGGCTGGTGAATATTCTGAACCGTAATCAGGTGGCGCTGATTGAAGATGATGTTTATGGTGAACTCTATTTCGAGCAGCAACGGCCTGTACCGGCGAAAGGGTTGGACAGCGAAAATAACTTTATGCATTGCTCCTCGTTTTCTAAATGTCTGGCGCCGGGATTTCGGGTAGGTTGGGTTGCGGCAGGAAAACATGCCAGGAAAATCCAACAGCTACAAATGATGAGTACCGTTTCTGCTAGCATGCCGACGCAATTGGCAATTGCTGATTATCTTGCGGAAGGGGGATATGACAACCACTTACGCCGCCTTCGTCGCACATTGGAGCAACGTCAACACCTGATGTTACGAGCGATTGGTGACTATATGCCTGCGTCAGTAAAAGTAAATTGCCCTAAAGGCGGCTATTTTCTCTGGTTGGAATTTGAGCCGCCGTTCAGTGCGCAGCGGCTTTATCAACTGGCACTGGCGGAAGGGATCAGCATTGCTCCGGGCAGTATGTTTTGTACCAGCGAACAGTTTAATCATGCTTTTCGTCTGAATGCCTCTTTTGATTGGGATCAGAAAATGGAACATGCTATGCAGACTTTAGGCAATATTTGTCATACATTATTGGCTGAAATAGTCTGATCTCAGGCTGATATTAATCTCTACCAAGGAGAATCTCGTGGAGAAAGCAACGGTATTTAAAAGTAACCGTTCTCAAGTAAGTAGTCCGACCTTCCAAAGTTGTGGTTTTCCCGAAGATGTGAAACAGGTTGATGTGGTTGGTGAATCTTGGGATAGTTGGTTTGATGGTCTTGGTGTTACGGCAGATTTCTTGATAGAACGTGACCAGCTTCCAGTGCAAGAACGTGAGGGATTCTGATACTGAGATACTATGCTTGATACCGGGTCAACGAAAAATAATTACTGTGGTTTATCGCGGATTCAATGAACTTTATGGTGTCCACGACGCTTTTGCAGACACCATTTTGGGGTTATTTCACCATATTATTCTATACAAAGCGCTCTTACATTACTTCCTTTCTTTCTTCGAGTGGTCATACTGTCAATCCAATCTTCTAATGATACCTTCTGTGCTTTCTCGAACGCGGGTCTTACATTTACCCATGATTCGTATCTTAGGTTATATTCTGCTTGTGGCAGGAAGTAATGAGATTTGAATTCGATAAGACCTTTATCATCTTCGTAAGCGACGATTGAAAACTCAGACCAATATAAGAAGAATGACACTCCGCCTCTTGGTGATGTAGCAAGAACACTTTGTACGAAATTGGATTGAGTTTGTCTTCTACCTGCATAGGATAATGCTGCGATAGCTAATTGTCTCAGCGGGGTTTTCATCTGCTCTTTCTCTTGACTAGATAATCCTAAGAAGTTTTCCAGGAAAGAGTTGATCAAAACATCTGCGTCATGGCTTTTTTGAATAACATTTTGTACGCTGCTTGACAGTAAAGAAAGGAATGGAACGCCGGATAATTCTGATGTAAATGAGAAGAAATTCTTTTTATTACCTTGGCCTTCAGGATCTAAAGGATTATAGCCGGAGACCGCACGGCACATATTAATAACAGTTTGCAAGCCTTCGGCAATGCTGAGTGGATTTCTAGATGATGTGGAAGAGTCTTTTGCAAGCTGTATATAATCTCCTGTAGCTGCGCCATTAGCCGGACTCTGTACATCAGAATAATCGCCAGCATCAGGAGAATCCATAATAATATTGCCTGAGCGTTCCCAATCGTTAAGGAGCCTTGTTCCTCCTTTTTCAATATGTTCTATCCATTCTTGGGCTTTTTTAACTGCATAATCAGGATTGTTTAAGGTATTTTCCATGATTTTTATCCTTAATAGATTTATTAAGTTAGGGATTGAATGTTAGGGTACTGTTGAAAATAGGGAACAATGTTTAACCCTATTATTAACAGTGAGATAAATCGATAATCATGTACTTAATATTACTGCTTTTTTAACTTGGTAATTTTACTTTAAATTTTTGTTAACGAATGTTAAATATATTTTTCGCAAACTAAGTATATCCATAAATGGATATTTTTCACTATCAAATATTAAGGGTATGTAATTTAACTTATTCCTCACGGATAAATGGTTGTTTATGTGATATTTTCATATATTGTATTTTTGTTGAGCTTAATAATTTTATTGAATAACTATAATGAGAATAATCCCAGAATATATTGGTAATGATGTCATTGATATAAATCAATTAATCTGCTTATAGAAAGTTGTCATTTTATGCTTTCGTTTTGGTTGTCATACAATCGATTAAATATTCTATGGTTATCTTATCTTCTTTCTCCAATACCGATCTTGTCATTTCCCATATTTTCTGGCTGAGATTATATTCTGCCTGGCAAAGATTATAATGAGATGTAAATTTAATCGTACCTTTGTTATCTACTTTCTTTATTGTCAATACAAAAGAATAGAGTAAAAGTGACACTCCATTTGGGGTTTTAGCCAGAGCATATTGTACTAGATTGGATTTTTTTTCCTTCTGATCGGCATATGATAAAGCGGTATCAATCAACTTTTTCAAATAAATCTTAATGGTAATTTTATCTTGAGGAGATAATCCTTGGAAGACTTTAATAAAAGAATCGATCAAGACATCTGTGTCATGGCTTTGTTGAGTAATCGTACTTTTGTCTGCCCATAGTAAAGAGAGAAAGGGAACCTTTTCTATTTCTTCGGTGAATGCTATGAATTTCTGAGCATTGCCATCACTTTCTGGTTCCAATGGGTCATAGCCTGATGCGACTCGACATAAATTGATGATAGTTTGCAGCCCCTCAGTGACACTGACTGGGTATTTATTTGATGTAGCTGATTTTTTCGCGAACAGTGTGTATGCATTTGTCGTTGCTACACTGGCTGGACTTTGTATATCAGAAAGATTCTCAATTTCGGAGAAGTGAGTAAAAATATTATCTGAATGTGGCTGTGTTTTAGAATATTTTTCTCCTCTGTGTTTAATGTATTCTATCCACTCTTGAACATCTTTAAATTTATGATCAAAATTTGTGAATATATCTCTCATAGTTGTTTTCCTTATATGGATTTATTAGATAAGTAATTGATTTTTATTTCTTACTCAACATAATTTCCAGATTCAGAAACGATAGTTTATTTTATATCAATAACAATCTTTTAATAATAGTGTAAAAATGTAATATGTAAAGTCTATTTCAATAAAATTTGTGCGGTTTTTATTGAATAATCTTACATTATACTATTCTGCTATTTATTTTTTATTTTATAATAATGCATTTTATTATTAATTATTTGTCGATTTGTTTTGATTCATATTTATTAGGTGAAAATAATTACAAGTGAAAATTACGATCAAATATATTAACTTATTGGTTGGAATTTTTGTTGTTGTATAGTTCATCTTATTTATTTTATTGCTCGATGAATGGCATTACATAAAGAATATAATGTGGATTTATTGTGTGGGTAATTATCGGTTATGTTTTTTGGAATGATTTTATTATTTATGCGAGTTGTCACTGTTGAACTTATATTTAATATCAGCATATCTTGGTGAAATATATGGTAATGATAAAACATTAAGATATTATATTAATTAATGGGAGTCGGTGATAAATAAAAACAACTCCAATTTTATCGATAATTTTAATAACCTTCTGAATCAACAGAAGGTTTTAAATTAAATTTGGATGAGTTCAAAAATGTATCTGGATACTGCGGATGTTTTCTCCACTTAGTAAGCAATATTTGCATTCAATCGGTTGTTATGAAGGAGTTGTCGAGGATTCCAGTTATAAAAGCAGCTATTTTACATTGAATATCGCTATCGATGGTTTTTAATCTTAATAAAGGAATGCCTGCTTTTATCAGAATGGCATTTTTTACATTGTCACGTTCAGACTGTTGAGCAGTATCATGATAATAACCATCCACCTCAATGACTCCCAAAGGAGATTTCCCCATTTTGAAGTAGAGAACAAAATCACAGCTGGCTCTATTTCTCATAAATTCCAATTCATGCGGAATAAATGTGTTGTTTTTCAGTGAAACCAGTTGAATCAGGTCAATCTGCTGATGATATTTAATTGAATTGAACCTTTCCTGAGCTAGGGTTTCGCGTAGCAGTTGGGCAACAATTTGTTCCGATTTGAATCTGGAATCACTTGTACGCAACTTGGCATTTAGTTTTTCTAATGATTTGTCATATTCGTCATAAAGCAGATCAAAGGCAGAAATGACAGGGCTATCATGAAGTTGTTTGGTATCTGCATAATATCTGATATAGCGAATCAAAGCAGCAATACTTTGGTTGTTCTTGGTAAATACATTATCCCCGGTCACCAGCGTAAATTTGTTTTTGGCACGGGATACAGCCACATTGATTAGATGCGGATCATCAACGAAAGAAATTTTCTTTTGGCTATCCCACTTCTTGTCTAAAACAGTGGAGAAAATAATCTCATTACACTCTCGCCCTTGGAATTTATGTGTTGTGGCCTTAATCATACCTTCCGGCAGGTGCTCCTGAGAAAGGTTGATCTGATTATTATAAGGAGCAATATAGCCTATATCATGGTTTGCTTCCCATCCGATTTTATTTAGCGACTCCAACTCTCGCAGGTTAGATAAGTTTCTGGTGTGATTTCCTTTGGCGGTGGTAATTAGTGATAATGCCTTTTCACCGTTGTCATGTGTCATCGGGATGAGTTGATTATCATAAAACTGTTTGTTGCAGAATTGAATGATTTTTGGATGGCATCGGTAGTGCTCTTTGAGTAAATTGATGGGGATATTATTCTGAAAAATCCCGATAAAAGAGTCCAGAAGGCTATATTTTACGCAGTCGTAAAATTCATCTGGTGGCGTAATTTGGAGTTTCACTGGGACATGTGGTAATTGTTTTCTATCCCCGACAATAATGATATTTCTAGCACAGCCGAGACCTAGAATACCTGGAATAATGTCCTGTTGTGAAGCTTCATCCATAATTACATAGTCGAGCAAAGCGCCTCTGGCGATAGAATTAATGATAGAGTGCGTACTGCTGTTAATAATAGGAAAGCGTCGTGTAAATTCACTAAATCTTTTACGATAATCTTGTGCACTGAAAGTAGACTGGTGGTGAATGTGCTGACGTAGATGGTTTTTAAGATACTTCATCGAACTATCTGTTAGATTGTTCAACAATTGTTTAAAATTGTGGTTCCGTAGCTCTTGCTTATACTTATCTAGTAGCTTTGTTTTTTGATGCAACATATTTTCATAATAGGAGAATTGTAGAGAATAAATGAACTCCTTACGTTTCTCCCAATCATTTAGAAATTTGGTACGTACTATTCTGAAGTTAAGTAAGAGCTGAATTCTGTTTGCAAAAGAAATACGCCGCATTGCAAGATAGTTTAAATAAGCAAGTAGGTCGGTTGTTTTTTGTGGTGGTAACTTATATTTCTCTAATATTTTTGGCTTTGTTGTTAAATTTTCATTTTGCCACTGCTTTAGATATTGTTTTTCGATGGATAATTCATCGATCTGTGCCTGTAGAAGTGCTACCTGATTTTGAGCTTTGAGATGCAATTTTAATTTGTTTAGTGTTGAATTAATAGCCTGAATATCAGTGGTATGCTCAATTTGTTCTGTAAGGGAGGATTGCCCGGTTTCAAAGAACAGATTTCTATTATCGGAACTCCCTAATTTGGCAACCAGATAACCTAGTCCCACTTTGGATAATTTTTCATATACATTCTCTACCGCAGAGTTGTTATTGGACAATATAGCCACTGTCTTTTGATTTAACAAAATATTGGCAATGATGTTTAATATGGTTTGCGTTTTCCCTGTTCCCGGTGGTCCCTCAATAATGCTGATCTGGGAGGAAAATGCGTGTTCAACAGCTTTTAACTGACTTTCATTTACTCCAAAGGGATAAATAAAATGTTGAGTCGGCTTCCGAGTTTGATTTTTACCAAAACAATAAGCATGTAGCGCCGTATCAGGATGGGGAGTGATTTTTTCCATTTGGCGTAGCACGTTCTCAGCAATGAGCTTGTCATTTCCTTTGGTATGGTTGATACGTGCTTTTGCCACAGCGATAAAATAGTCAAAAACCGCTTCATTCATGATGTTCGTTGCGGAAATAATCTCAATCTTATCCGTTTTCATGACATAAGGTTTGTTACTTCCGGGATAATAGATGACGGTAAACCTATTGCCGTAGGTTTCTGCACTTTCAATAGCCGTGATAATGGATTGACCATTTATTATTAGAAGATTTCCTTTCGTGGCTTTTGTGGGGATGACCGCACATCTTGTCATTGGCAGAGTATATTTTTTTCCGGAAGCAAAATAGCTGGTAAGCATCAGTTCATTGTTCTTGTCGTTATACCAAATTTTCCAGTCAGCTATCTGCTTGGTTTTGTCTTGTTTATCCATATAAACGGAAACCATGTCATATCGTCCATAAGAAATGTTTCATAATCCTTTAATATACTCAATGATGGTATGAATTAGAAGCTAAGCAAAGGTATGAACTGGTGAAAATCCTACGATAGGAACGCAAGTTTATTTTGCACATCCTTATGCTTCTTGGGAACGCAGAGTGAATAAAAACACAAATGGATTGATTTGTCAGTATCTTCCAAAGAGCACAGATTTTTCATCGGTGATAGAACAGGAAATAAGATTCGTATGAATAAACTAAATAATTGCCAACGTGAGACACTGGGGTATAAAACACCTAATGAGTTATTTTTAAATAAAGCAAATTATTTTATAGTATAGGTAAAATTATTTGCATTTATTATGTGAATGTAAGAAAATGAATAGTTACAATTAAAGATTACGTTCAATTATATTAACTTATTGGTTAAAATATTTTTGTTGTATGTTCATCTTATCTATTCTACCGTGAAGAGCATATACCTAATAATATAATATGGGTTTATTATGTGGATAATTATTGTTTTTATTATGGTGAAGTAAATGTTATTAAAAATATTTTCGAGATGAAATGGATGAAAAGAGTTACTTTCATATATTAGATGAAAATGGTTTTAATATATGTCTGGTTTTAGGTGGTTTTGTTTTTCATTGCCATCAATTATAAAAATAGTTATCAATTTAAGTTGTAAGAATGTTCCATTATTATTTTTCTAGGCTAGACTATGATTGAAGTGAGTTTTTGAGAGTGGTTTACAGTAGTTTAATATGTTATTTATAAAATAATATTATTTTATTTTGGAGGATGTATGAGTCCCAGAAATGATTTTAAATCTTTTTCTATTGGTAATAATGCTAATGTAGTGAGTCAAGGAGAATATGAACAAAGTCCAAATTTAAAGACTGGATTCCCACCGGATAATATTACTGTTCATTTGCTCAATAAGGTATTACGTCAGTCGTCGACAATAGCCTCTGTTGTGGCTAATTTTATCGAAACATATTCCGGCAATGATGTTTTGGATGATGGGGATATCGTTAAACTCGCCGCCCAATTAAATAGCGCGTTAGAACAAAAAATTGCAACCGAAGTACCAAATGCCTCATTAACACAAAAAGGTGTTACTCAGCTCACAGATAAAACCGGCAATAGTAATACCCTTGCGGTAACGCAGAAGCTCGTTTCTGATGTAAATGATAATGCTAATAACCGGTTGGCGAAAGACCAAAATGGCGCAGATATTCCTGATAAGAAAGCATTTGTGGAAAATCTCAATTTAGAAGTTATTAGTACAAAGCCGGTTGTTGTTGGGACTAATACAGCTTCTACAATCGATAATTTTGATAACATTCCTCAGAATTCGACATATTTTGGCTATCCAGTAGGACTAAATGGCCCAGGTATACATGGGCCAGGAATGAGATTTTCAGGAGGGTATGGGACCTTTAAGGCTTATGAGCTGATGATTCACTCCTCATACTTGCCGAAGAGCGAATTATACTATAGAACGCACAATGGTGACGGTAACATCAATAAATGGAATCCGTGGTACAAAGTCTGGTCAACAAGCAATGCCAAGCCGGATACTAATGGCAACTTAAAAGTCTCTAGTCCAGTGGTAGATATTCATCCAGATGGGACTTACCAGTTAACTCGCGAAGCGGAAGGGGTGACGGTCGAGCGGATAGAGACAGGGAAATATCGTATCTGCGGCTGCAATGGTTTTGCTAAAGATGGAGAGTGGGGAATTCATGGTGGTACCATTGTTCCGGCAGACAGCAACGGGTTAAATCTGATTTGGGTTTGTGAATCGGTAGACCCATCTAGTGGTGATATAACCATCGAATGTTATCATCGTCAAAATAGAGATGCGCCAATATTTGCTCAAAATAAGCGAGTCAAGCGTATTAATGATGACGGGAAAGCCGTTTATTACCATGATGGTGAGTTATGCGATATTCCTGATGGTCGAGTAATTAATGTTCGAGTGCAACTGCCGGAAAAACCACAGGAATAATGCAATTGGAAATAGGCGGTTTTTTCTGACTAGCCGGTTTTGTAAAGAATTGCGCATACAAGTTATCATGCTCCCCACCACTATTGGGGCAGACCCAAACATATAACATTGCAACATTTACGGACTCGCTCTTAAGCAAGTCCGTACGAAGTTGTTGAATCAATTACTAACACCTATCTGTTTCATAAGCACAGAATCGTCCCAGAAGAGATACTCTTCATCCATAACCCCTTGTTTGTTCCAGTGTCCGAGTGTCGCCATAGGGAGGTGATACGCCTTACCTGTAGGTTTAATAACCTTACCATCTGGGAGAACCATAGGTTTCGTAAATGTTCCATCTGTAAATCCCGTAACAGCGGTCCATTCCGCATCAGCGGTACCAAACCGTACCGGGTGCTCTGTGATTCGGTTATCAGGAGCAAATGTCCACATATACTTCAGATCGTCAAGATGCTGTCGAATACCCTTAGTAGTATGACCATCAGGGTAGTGAACAATAATGTTCATGGCATGGCTCTTATGTAGATCCCACCATCTTTGGTCTGTATAGACACGGAAATCAAGATCGTCAAAGTTAGCCAAATTTCTTTCCAGAGCTTTGGGCATCCCTTTGATTTTAGGTGCTGGTTGATCTACTTTGGTGCCGGGCCAATTGTTTTGCACCGCAAGCGCTACCGGGCTGGCAGTAAGCAGTAGAAGCGTGAATAACGATAACCTCTTGTGACTTTTCATGGTCTTTCCTCTTTGTTAGTACTAAAGGAACTAAAAGATTGTTTTATAAAGATTTAAGTATTTCTGGACTCCTTTATTAGGTAAATTAAAAATGATTGTTCATCGGCTTGTTTGAACTTTGACTAGATAGAGAAGAACCACCCAAAACAACGTAATTTAATAGGATAAGTGACTAAACGGACTCACACCGGATAACTATCGTATAGAAAGCCATCAGTAAAAACATACTACGCCTAATAGAAAAGCATGTAAATAGTCACATAAAGTAATTATAACCATTAAAAACAAAATGGCTCGGATTAGCTGTTTCTACACCAAAACTGGCTTCCATTAAAAACAAAAATCCACGCAACCGCGTGGATTTTAAGAGTTTTAATCAGTCTCAGAGATATCTTGCGATGTTGTCAGAGATGAAAAGTCAATTAGACGTTAAACAAGAAGTTCATCACATCGCCATCTTTAACGACATAATCCTTACCCTCTGAACGCATTTTACCGGCCTCTTTTGCACCTTGTTCACCTTTGTAAGCGATGAAATCTTCAAAAGAGATGGTTTGTGCACGGATAAAACCTTTTTCGAAATCAGTATGGATCTTCCCGGCTGCTTGTGGCGCGGTTGCGCCAACTGGGATAGTCCATGCCCGAACCTCTTTCACGCCGGCAGTGAAGTAAGTTTGCAGATTCAGTAACTGATAACCAGCGCGGATAACGCGATTTAAACCGGGTTCTTCCAGGCCAAGTTCAGCCATAAACTCTTCGCGTTCATCATCTTCCAGCTCCGCGATATCCGCTTCTACCGCGGCACAAACCGGAACGACCACCGAACCTTCTTTTTCTGCGATCGCACGAACAGCATCCAAATGTGGGTTATTTTCAAAACCCTCTTCGTTGACGTTAGCGATGTACATGGTGGGTTTCAGTGTCAGGAAACTCAGATAACGGATAGCCGCTTTCTCTTCGGTGCTAAGATCCAACGCCCGCAACATACCCGCTTGTTCCAGATGAGGCAGACATTTTTCCAGTACTGTCAATTCTGCTTTGGCATCTTTATCGCCGCCTTTGGCTCTTTTCTGGACACGATGAATGGCTCGTTCGCAGGTGTCCAGATCGGAAAGGGCCAGTTCGGTATTGATGATCTCAATATCAGCAGCAGGATCAACTTGACCGGAAACGTGAATGATGTTGTCGTTGACGAAACAGCGCACAACATGGCCGATAGCTTCTGTTTCACGAATGTTGGTCAGAAACTGGTTGCCCAAACCTTCACCTTTTGACGCGCCTTTTACCAGACCCGCGATATCGACGAATTCCATTGTGGTCGGTAGGATTCGCTGAGGTTTCACAATTTCCGCCAGTTGTTCAAGCCGTGGATCTGGCATAGGGACGACACCAGTATTGGGTTCAATAGTGCAGAACGGGAAGTTTGCTGCTTCGATACCTGCTTTAGTCAGCGCATTGAATAATGTTGATTTTCCGACGTTAGGCAGGCCGACGATACCGCATTTGAATCCCATGATTTTCACCTTAAATTACTTATAAATCAAAAGGCTGTGTTAGCCTGTTTGATGAGTCAAAAAAATTGGCGCCATTATACACGGAATGGCGGGCTATCACGATCTTACAGACAAGATTTATCGATTCCATGTCATTAAGCGCCGGCTTTGAAGCTATGTAAACGATTGATTGCCTTATTCATATCTTGTTTCATCAGGATATCAGTACAACGCAGCGCTTCATCAATTGCGTCATCGATCAGCTTTTGTTCACTGGCTGGTGGTTTGCCTAGCACAAAGCCAATCACTTTATTTTTGTCGCCGGGATGGCCGATACCGATACGTAAGCGGTGAAAGTTAGGATTATTGCCAAATTTATTCTGAATATCTTTCAAGCCATTATGACCGCCATGACTGCCACCCAGTTTCATTTTTGCCACTCCTGGCGGTAAATCGAGTTCATCATGGGCCACCAGAATTTCATCCGGTTGGATACGGTAGAAAGAGGCGAGGGCAGCGACAGATTTACCACTGAGATTCATAAATGTCGTCGGAACTAACAGACGAACATCGTGACCGCAGATATTGATCCGGGCGGTGTAACCAAAAAATTTACTCTCTTCTTTTAGTGACTGATTGTGGCTTTGAGCGAGCAGGTCAACATACCAGGCTCCGGCATTGTGTCTGGTTTGGGCATATTCAGCACCAGGATTAGCCAGACCGACGATTAATTTTATGTTACTCACTATTTTTCTTCACTTTTGGCATAAAACAAAAAGAAGGCTAGTGTACCTGCCGGGTGCGACGAGTACAAAGTTCAGTTTGATTATTCTTTCCTTTAAGTGATTACTGATGGTTATCGAACAATAAGTTATTTTTAGGATGTGAAATTGTAAGGAATAATTATAAAAAATAGTTGTCAACCTAAGTTTTAAGAATGTTTCATTATTCTGATTCTAAGCTAGAATATAATTGAAATAACTTATTGATTATAAATTGATATTATTTAATTTGAGGAGAATATATGAAACTCAAGAATGATTTTAAAGCTTTTTCCATTAGTAATAATGCCAATGTAGTCAGTCAAGAAGGATATGAAGATAGCCCGAGTTTAAAAACAGGATTTCCCCCGGAAAATATTACCACTCATTTACTCAACAAGGTATTACGTCAGTCGTCGACAATAGCCTCTGTTGTGGCTGATTTTATTGCGACATATTCTGACAATGATGTTCTGGATGATGGGGATATAGCTAAACTGATTGTCCAATTAAATAAAGCGTTAGAGCAAAAAATCGCAATACAAGTACCAAATGCTTCATTAACACAAAAAGGTGTTACTCAGCTCACAGATAAAATAGGTAATAGTAATACTCTCGCCGTCACTCAGAAGCTAGTTTCTGATGTAAATGATAATGCTAATAACCGATTGGCAAAAAATCAAAATGGCGCAGATATTCCTGATAAAAACGTATTTGTGAAAAACCTCGGCTTATCGGAAACCGTGGAATTGGCGAAAAATGCAGTATCGGCCAACGGGGGGAATTATCCACAGTATTTTAGATTTAAACAGGTTGAAACGCTTCCCACTGAACGTAATGCGACGATGTTAGTTTCTTTACAGGGGGCTAGACCGGCAAATGAGATAGTTGGGTTTACACTTTACAATTGGTATGACAATTATATTAAAACGGGGATTGTGCGTGGCGGTAGCGTCGATACCTACGGATATACGATAGATATTAATGGCAAACGGGTTTTTTCTGTTTCTCCTGCGGGTCAGATTGAAGCTGCGTCAGCGAATATAAATGGGAACGCTAGGTTTAAACAAGTCGAGACAATTCCAAACGAACGTAATGCGGTTGTGTTAGCTTCTGAATCTGGTGGAAGACCGGCGGGTACAATAGTCTCGTATACACTTTACAATTGGTATGACAATTATGCTAAAGCCGGTATTGTGCGTGGTGGTAGTGTAGATACCTATGGATATTCTATAGATATTAATGGTAGACGGGTTTTCTCTGTTTCTCCTGCGGGTTTAATTGAAGCAGCGTCAGCGAATATAAGGGGGAACGCGGGTGTTTTTAATGTAATACATGACACCGGTAAACATGCCTATTTTCAGTTTATTGAGGGAGCAAAAAGAACGGCCTACGTTGGATTTCCAGGTGACGGGTCACCGGATTTTGATATTTGTAATGAAAAAAAATCTAGCAAATTGACAATCGGTGGAGAGTTGGCCGCATATATTAATAACAATCGGGTTTTCTCTGTTTCTCCGGTGGGTCGGATTGATGCCGGGTCGGCAAATTTAAGGGGGGTCGGGGATGTTTTTAATATAGTATATGACACGGGTAGACACGCATATTTTCAGTTTTTTGAGGGGGGAAAAAGAACCGCCTACATTGGAGTTCCAGGTGACGGCTCATCGGATTTTGATATTTGCAATGAAAAAAGATACGGCAGATTGACAATCGGCGGCGATAAATTGCAATATAACGGTAATCCTATTGCCATCCTGAATAATAACTGTATCGCTGACACTAACGGCAATCTCAAAGTATCCAGCCCCGTAGTAAGTATTTATCCAGACGGAACTTATGAGCTAACTCGTGAAGCGGAGGGTATGACTGTCGAGCGGATAGAGACAGGGAAATATCGCATCAGCGGCTGCGACGGTTTTGCTAAAGATGGGGCATGGGGAATTCATGGTGGTACCATTGTTCCGGCAGACAGTAACGGGTTAAATCTGATTTGGGTTAATGAATCAGTAGATATGCCTAGTGGAAATATAACCATTGAATGTTATCATCGTCAAAATAGAGATGCGCCGATATTTGCTCAAAATAAACGTGTTAAGAGTATTAGCGATGGCGGGGAAGTCGTTTATTACCATGATGGTGAACTATGTGATATCCCCGATGGCCGAGTGATTAATGTTAGAGTTCAACGGCCTGAAAAATCATAATAATTAAGTGCTAACTCATAATCACCAATAAGCAGAAAACCCGTTGAACTATTTGCACAACGGGTTTTTTCTGAAAATTGCGTAGGTACTTAATGTCGCATTGGGTAAGAATTTACGATGGTTTTGCTAAGTGATTACTAATGGTTATTGGCTGATAATTTATTTTCATTATACAAAGCTATAAAAAGTCATTTAATGTGCTCAGTAGCTATAAATGAATATAACGGCGGAAACTTTATGGTAATACTGATGAACATCAATCGTATTTTTCGTAACGTAATAAGTTATAAAGTAAATAAGCGTGTACTCATGGCCTGTTTTTTATTTGCCGCGTTTATGCCACTGAAAAGTTATACTGCGTTACCTGAATTAGGAAACTCTTTGATTGGTGTTGAAAATTGTCAGGATTACCCAAAATCCGCCATGAAGCAAAATCAGGTTAGTAAGAAATTACACGAAAACGTTACTCATAAAGAGAAAAAGCGATCAGAGCAGAGGCGGTGCGGTAAATTTTTATCAAAGAAAAGCGTAATAGGAAAAAACGATAGCGGTGAAAAACCAAAAATACCCCAGTTACATGAAAATGCTCCTAAAGATGATAATCAAAATACCCCTCCTTTAATCTTATCTCGTGGCACTGAACTTTTAGGGTTATTAAATTCAGATCCAAAAAAATTAGCTCAGGATTATATTGTCAATAAATTAAATAATCAGATAACAAGTAATACCCAGAAGTGGTTATCCCAGTTTGGCACAGCTAAAATTAATTTAAATGTTGATCATCATGGGCGCCTGGATGAAAGTTCCGTAGACTTACTCGTGCCTTTCTATGATGATAAAGACCACTGGCTTGTTTATAGCCAATATGGATATCGTCATAAAGATAGCCGTGACACTGTGAATTTAGGCATTGGAACCCGTTTATTCATAAACAATTGGATGTATGGGGCGAACACTTTTTACGATAATGATTTAACCGGTAATAACAGCCGATTTAGTCTGGGCGGTGAATTGTGGACTAACTACCTAAAAATGTCTGCTAATGCATATTTTCGCTTGAGTGATTGGCATAACTCTCGTGATTTAACCAATTATTATGAGCGCCCTGCAAATGGTTATGACCTTATTGCCGACATGTATTTACCTGCAATGCCGTCACTCGGCGCCAAAATAAAATATGAACAATATTTTGGTGATAATGTTGCGTTATTCGGAAAGGACAATAGGCAAAAAGATCCCTATGCAGCAACTATTGGGGTAAATTATACCCCGATTCCACTGATCACTGCGGGAGTTGACTATAAATTAGGGAAAGATGGAAAGAGTGATGGCATATTTTCGTTTAATGTGAACTACCGATTTGGTGTTCCGTTATCAGAACAACTCTCACCTGAAAATGTTTCTTCACTACGAAGCTTGGCTGGAAATCGTTATGACTTAGTGGAAAGAAATAATAATATTATTTTGAATTATCTGAAAAAACCACAACGTTTTAGGTTACTGGTTCCTGTATTAGAAATTAGTGGTTACGGTGGTGAAATTAAACCAATACAAATTCAATCTGATACTTCATTAAAAGATATTACCTGGGAAATGCCTGAATTATTCCAGAAGCATGGCGGGATTATAAACATAGAAAGTACTCATGGTTATACTATTCAGTTACCGGAATATCAGCCTGATGGAAAAAATGACTATACCATAACAGGTACAAGTAAAGATGGGCAGCAGGGAGTACAGATACAAACCCATGTATTACAACGTAATATTTCTTTGAGTGTTAATACAACCGATCCTTTAATTGCTGATGGCAATGCGAAATATGTCTACACAGCTACTCTGCTTGGCGCTGACAAAAAAACACCGATCGAAAATGCTAAATTGATTTGGGATACGGATAAAAAAGATCCTGGATTGAAATTAAAGCCTGATTCAGAGGCAACAGATAAAAATGGACAACAGACTGCAACATTAACCAGTACAACACCATTATCCGATATACAAGTCAGCGTCAGTATTAATGGCGAACGTGTTACGACGGATAAAAAAGTCAGCTTTACTGAGTCCAGCAACAGCTACCGAGTCTCTAGCGTGACGGTGGAAGTGGATAAAGACCAGGTGCGCTACAACAACGGCAGTGACACTTATACCTTCACGGCGATGGTGGTGGACGCGCATGGCAAGCCGGTAGCGGATAAACCGATCGACATTGACTGGCAGACCAATCCAAAGACTGACGGGTTAAAACTAACGAAACAGAGCAATGCGGTGAGTAACGCGCAGGGGCAGGTCACGGCAACCTTAACCAGCACGGCGGCGGTGAAGGATGTACAGGTATCGGCGAAAACGGCTACCCAGCAGACGGCGGTGAATGCTAATAGAAAAGTCAGTTTTACGGAGTACAGCGCCAGCTATTATGTCGCCAGCGTGACGGTGGATGCGGATGATAAAGACAAGGTGCGCTACAACAACGGCGCTGACAGTTATACCTTCACGGCGACGGTGAAGGACGGGCACGGCAATCTGGTGGTGGGTAAACCGGTCGACATTGACTGGCAGACAGATAAAGCGGTGGCCGGGTTAAAACTGACGAAACAGAGCAGCCCGGTAAGTAACGCGCAGGGGCAGGTGACGGCGACGTTAAGCAGTACGGTGGCGGTATCTGATGTGCAGGTATCGGCGAAAACGGCTGCCCAGCAGACGGCGGAGAACGCGAATGGAAAAGTCAGTTTTACGGAGTACAGCGCCAGCTATTATGTCGCCAGCGTGACGGTGGATGCGGATAAAGACAAGGAACACTACAACAACGGCAGTGACAGTTATACCTTCACGGCGACGGTGAAGGACGGGCACGGCAATCTGGTGGTGGGTAAACCGGTCGACATTGACTGGCAGACAGATCCAAAGACTGACGGGCTAAAACTGACGAAACAGAGCAATGCGGTGAGTAACGCGCAGGGGCAGGTGACGGCGACGTTAAGCAGTACGGTGGCGGTATCTGATGTGCAGGTATCGGCGAAAACGGTTACCCAGCAGACGGCGGAGAACGCGAATGGAAAAGTCAGCTTTACGGAATACAGCGCCAGCTATTATGTCGCCAGCGTGACGGTGGATGCGGATGATAAAGACAAGGCGCATTACAACAACGGCAGTGACAGTTATACCTTCACGGCGACGGTGAAGGACGGGCACGGCAATCTGGTGGTGGGTAAGCCGGTCGACATTGACTGGCAGACCGATTCAAAAGCTGACGGGTTAAAACTGACGAAACAGAGCGATTCGGTGAGTAACGCGCAGGGACAGGTGACGGCGACGTTAACCAGCACGGCGGCGGTGAAGGATGTGCAGGTATCGGCGAAAGCGACGGCGAACCCATCATGGGTCAAGGCCGATAGCCCGGTGAGCTTTGAGGAGCTGAGTAGCAGTTATCAAGTCACCGGCGTGACGGTGGAAGTGGATAAAGACAAGAAGCGCTATAACAACGGCAAGGACAGTTATACCTTCATGGCGACGGTGGTGGACGCGCATGGCAAGCCGGTAGCGGATAAACCGATTGAGATTGACTGGCAGACAGATCCAACGGTTGAGGGGTTAACCCTGACGAAACAGAACAACTCGGTGAGTAACGCGCAGGGACAGGTGACGGCGACGTTAACCAGCACGGCGGCGGTGAGGGATGTGCAGGTATCGGCGAAGGCGGCGGCGAACCCGTCGTGGGTTGACGCTGATCAAAAGGTCAGCTTTGAGGAGCTGAGTCACAGTTATCGGGTCACCGGCGTGACGGTGGAAGTGGATAAAGACGAGAAGCGCTATAACAACGGTACCGACAGTTATACCTTCACGGCGACGGTAGTGGATGCGCATGGCAAGCCGGTAGCGGATAAGCCAATCGACATTGACTGGCAGACAAACCCAAAGGCTGATGGGTTAACCCTGACGAAACAAAGCAATGCGGTGAGTAACGCGCAGGGACAGGTGACGGCGACGTTAACCAGCACGGCGGCGGTGAGGGATGTGCAGGTATCGGCGAAGGCGGCGGCGAACCCGTCGTGGGTTGACGCTGATCAAAAGGTCAGCTTTGAGGAGCTGAGTCACAGTTATCGGGTCACCGGCGTGACGGTGGAAGTGGATAAAGACGAGAAGCGCTATAACAACGGTACCGACAGTTATACCTTCACGGCGACGGTAGTGGATGCGCATGGCAAGCCGGTAGCGGATAAGCCAATCGACATTGACTGGCAGACAAACCCAAAGGCTGATGGGTTAACCCTGACGAAACAAAGCAATGCGGTGAGTAACGCGCAGGGACAGGTGACGGCGACGTTAACCAGCACGGCGGCGGTGAGGGATGTGCAGGTATCGGCGAAGGCGGCGGCGAACCCGTCGTGGGTTGACGCTGATCAAAAGGTCAGCTTTGAGGAGCTGAGTCACAGTTATCGGGTCACCGGCGTGACGGTGGATGCGGATAAAGACAAGGAACACTACAACAACGGCACTGACAGCTATACCTTCACGGCGACAGTGAAGGACGGGCACGGTAATCTGGTGGTGGGTAAGCCGGTCGACATTGACTGGCAGACCAATCCAACGGTTGACGGACTAAAACTGACGAAACAGAGCAATGCGGTGAGTAACGCGCAGGGACAAGTTACCGCGACCTTAACCAGCACGGCGGTGGTATCTGATGTGCAGGTGTCGGCGAAAACGGCTACCCAGCAGACGGCGGAAAACGCGAATGGAAAAGTCAGTTTTACGGAGTACAGCGCCAGCTATTATGTCGCCAGCGTGACGGTGGATGTGGATAAAGACAAGGCGCATTACAACAACGGCAGTGACAGTTATACCTTCACGGCGACGGTGAAGGATGGGCACGGTAATCTGGTGGTGGGTAAGCCGGTCGATATTGACTGGCAGACAGATCCAAAGACTGACGGGCTAAAACTGACGAAACAGAGCAATGCGGTGAGTAACGCGCAGGGGCAGGTGACGGCGACGTTAAGCAGTACGGTGGCGGTATCTGATGTGCAGGTATCGGCGAAAACGGTTACCCAGCAGACGGCGGAGAACGCGAATGGAAAAGTCAGCTTTACGGAATACAGCGCCAGCTATTATGTCGCCAGCGTGACGGTGGATGCGGATCAAGACAAGGCGCACTACAACAACGGCAGGGACAGTTATACCTTCACGGCGACGGTGGTGGATGGGCATGGCAAGCCGGTAGCGGATAAAGCGATCGACATTGACTGGCAGACCAATTCAAAAGTTGATGGGTTAACCCTGACAAAACAGAACAATTCGGTGAGTAACGCGCAGGGGCAGGTGACGGCGACCTTAACCAGCACGGTGGCGGTGAAGGATGTGCAGGTATCGGCGAAAACGGCTACCCAGCAGACGGCGGAAAACGCGAATGGAAAAGTCAGTTTTACGGAGTACAGCGCCAGCTATTATGTCGCCAGCGTGACGGTGGAAGTGGATAAAGACAAGAAGCGCTACAACAACGGCACGGACAGTTATACCTTCACGGCGACGGTGAAGGACGGACACGGCAATCTGGTGGTGGGTAAACCGGTCGATATTGACTGGCAGACTGATTCAAAAGTTGACGGGTTAAAACTGACGAAACAGAGCGATTCGGTGAGTAACGCGCAGGGACAGGTGACGGCGACCTTAACCAGCACGGTGAGGGTATCTGATGTGCAGATATCGGCGAAGGCGGCGGCGAACCCGTCGTGGGTAGATGCTGATCAAAAGGTCAGCTTTGAGGAGCTGAGCCACAGTTATCGGGTCACTAGCGTAACGGTAGATGCGGATGATAAAGACAAGGCGCATTACAACAACGGCAGTGACAGTTATACCTTCACGGCGACGGTGAAGGACGGGCACGGCAATCTGGTGGTGGGTAAGCCGGTCGACATTGACTGGCAGACCAATTCAACGGTTGACGGGTTAACCCTGACAAAACAGAGCGATTCGGTGAGTAATGCGCAGGGGCAGGTGACGGCGACCTTAACCAGCACGGCGGCGGTGAAGGATGTGCAGGTATCGGCGAAAACGGCTACCCAGCAGACGGCGGAGAACGCGAACGGAAAAGTCAGTTTTACGGAATACAGCGCCAGCTATTATGTCGCCAGCGTGACGGTAGATGCGGATGATAAAGACAAGGCGCATTACAACAACGGCAGTGACAGTTATACCTTCACGGCGACGGTGAAGGACGGGCACGGCAATCTGGTGGTGGGTAAGCCGGTCGACATTGACTGGCAGACTGACGCAAAAGTTGACGGGTTAACACTGACGAAACAGAGCAATTCGGTGAGTAACGCGCTGGGACAGGTGACGGCGACCTTAGCCAGCACGGCGGCGGTGAAGGATGTGCAGGTATCGGCGAAGGCGGCGGCGAACCCGTCGTGGGTCGATGCTGATCAAAAGGTCAGCTTTGAGGAGCTGAGTCACAGTTATCGGGTCGCCAGCGTGACGGTGGAAGTGGATAAAGACAAAGAGCACTACAACAACGGCAGTGATAGTTATACCTTCACGGCGACGGTGGTGGATGGGCATGGCAAGCCGGTAGCGGATAAAGCGATCGACATTGACTGGCAGACCGACGCAAAGGTTGACGGATTAACACTGACGAAACAGAGCGATTCGGTGAGTAACGCGCAGGGGCAGGTCACGGCGACCTTAACCAGCACGGTGGCGGTGAAGGATGTGCAGGTATCGGCGAAAACGGCGGCGAACCCGTCGTGGGTCGATGCTGATCAAAAGGTCAGCTTTGAGGAGCTGAGTCACAGTTATCGGGTCACCGGCGTGACGGTGGAAGTGGATAAAGACAAAGAGCACTACAACAATGGCATTGACAGTTATACCTTCACGGCGACGGTGAAGGACGGGCACGGCAATCTGGTGGTGGATAAACCGATCGACATTGACTGGCAGACCGACGCAAAAGTTGACGGATTAAAACTGACGAAACAGAGCGATTCGGTGAGTAACTCGCAGGGACAGGTCACTGCGACGTTAAGCAGTACGGTGGTAGCGATTGATGTACAAGTGTCCGCAAAAACAGCTACTCAGCAGACGCCAATGAATGCGGATAAAAAAGTCAGTTTTATTAGCCCTGATGAGCTTGCTTCTCTTACTGTTAGCCCCGATCACGTAACAGAAGGAGAAGGCGAGGGGCATACTTATACCTTTACTGCCACAGTAAAAGATTTTTCTGGGCAGGCGAAAAGTGGTGCTACGGTAGCTTGGAGTGTAACAAATAGTGAGGGAGTTACTATTGCTGATGAAAACTTGGTTACTCAGGTAGTGGGTGATGGTAAAACAGATGCTGATGGGAAAGCGCAATATCAGGTATATAGTAAAAGTGGCGGGTTTGTTGCTGTTATGGTAACAGCCAAAGTGAATGATTCATCTGTTGGTTCTAAGAATAAAACGGTGGAAATTAAGGCTAATGAGCAGGATGTTACTGGCTTCTTTATAATGGATTATGACACTACAGATGGAAAACCGATCGGGTCTTCGGTTCCAAAAGAAAGAATGAATTTTGCTTGGCCAAAAATGAGGTTTAACCCCGAGTATTTGCCTGGAAAATTAACTATAGCTGGTTATACAGGAGTATATGATTCAAGTAATAGAAACATAATTGATGTAGACAGAAAGTATTTTCAAGTTAAAAAAGCAGGAACGGCTACATTAACTACGACGTTTACACACCCAAAATCTGGCCGGTATTTAAAATATATTATTCCCGATGTGAAAATTGATCACTTTGTAATTGTTGATTCTAGCTCGACAGGACCGGGGATTGGTTACGCTTACTCGGAGGATCGTATTGACACGAGTAAACCTTTACCTCGTTGTACAAGAGGAAATAGGATAAAGGAGAGTGATCTTGGTAGCTCAATTGATTATCTGGTTAATGATTTGAATTTAAATCTTCTGAAAAAAGGTTTGTTAGGTAATCCAACTACAGGGCTAGTTAATAACAAAATAACAATGGGCGGGTTGTATGTAGACAATAGTATTCAGGCTCATTTGTTGAATAAGAAAATATCAGACTCAGGGGCTTATGTAGTTTTATGTGAGGAGTAGGGAGGAAATAATAGGTAGTGAGCATTATTGTTGAAGCGCATTATTTTGATAGAAAATTAGGTGTTTGTTACTTATTGGTGTTTAATTTTAATATTAGGTTTAATATGTTAACACTTACAGCAGATATAATTTCAGGAATGACGATTTTAGGAGAATGCCCAGTTGCTATCACTGTGAATTATAGTGAAAACGTAGTTATGTCATCTTCTCGTTATTTTAACCGATTCAGTCCCTAATGAGCGATCACCGAGGTTTCTCGTGCATTAGCTGTAGCTGGAATTTTTACTCACCAAGGTCATTTAGAACTTGGACAGCGAGGGAAAATCAATTATTTGATTATTCAAGAAAGGGACTTGGATGCTTATGTTGTAGGGCCGGAAGTTGCAATCCATGTAGATGGTGTTATTGATGTAAGTGTTTACGCTGATGGTATTGTGGGAGAGGAGTCAGATTAAGTATTTATTACTATTGATTCTCATACATGAATCAAGGAAGATATGGAGGTTAGAATAAGTGTTATTCAGCTTGGTCAGTCGCTTTTTTCATATGTGGACTCATATGCTGATGGTTTCTGACTTAGTTTTTTGAATGTGAGGAGGAAGCACCGTATCCTATTTTACGATATCTTTTGGATAAAGAATACATTGCTATTACAGTAATGGCTAAAGTGAATAATTTATTTGTGTGACAAACAGGAAGGAGGTAATAGAGAGTAAGCATCGTTGTATAAACGCATTATTTTGATAGAAAATTAAGTGTTTGTTACTGATTGGTGTTTAACTTTAATATGAGGTTTTATATGTCGACACTTACAGCAGATATAGTTTCAGGAATAACGGTTTTAGAAGCGTGCCCAGTTGTTATCACAGTGACTTATTCAGGTGATGATGCTCATAAAGTAACGGAAACGACTGGCATAGTGCACAGTACCCCCAAAAATACCTATTTTGATAAAATTCCTCGTATTTCAAGAGATGTTGAGAAAAATACCTGCACTGCGAAATTTGTTGTTACTGCTAATTCTGACACTGGTGATTTTACCATAGAATTTTCAGTGGATAAGGCTACGGACCCTGATGCTAAATTAGAAATTTCATTTCATTCTATTGATAAAAATGGTTTTTCACATGCAGCATTTGAACCTATCATTATTGGTGATTCGCTGATAAAAGATTTATCTCCGGCAGCAGATAATGAGGAGCCTTCTGAGTTTAATGGCAACCTCTTCGTTAATCTATATGCGTTGAGTAAAACAAATGATCCATTACCCTATTTTCAAATTCCCTTGGTAACGGATAAATTAGTACGTATTTTTGGGTATTATAGGGAACAAATTACGGAAGAAATATTTCCTTTTATTCAAGAACTAAATAATAATAAATACTATATTAATACAGATGATAAAGGTTTTGTTGCCTTAAAGATTTTTCCCAGTCAGGAGGAAGATGGGAACTATGCAGTTAATATGTTCACTGAATTGCAGGGTTTTTCAAGGAAACCTTCATCAAATATTCTGTTTATTACAGAAGACATTGCTCCAACGCTTGTGATGCCAGATATAGAAGAGCTGGACGGTGATAGATTAACGCCATCAACAGGATATAGCAGTACAGGTTTTCATGTGAGTATCCCGTTCTATGAGGATGCTAGACCTAAAGATAAAATTTTCTTAATGATCAGGGAAGATAATGATGAAACGCCAAGTGCGTCCGCTGTCATTACTGATCTGAGTCAGTTGGATATACCATCTATTCTAGTTCCATATGCCAGTATTCCAAATATTGGTGGTAATGAATTATATTATTATGTGGCTGATACAATAGGAAATATAACTATGTCATCTGCTCTCCATTTTGATTTGACGAAATCAGTACCGAATAAGCCACCAGAGATTGTGCGTATATTAGCGAGACCTAGAATTTTTAATCATAAACGACAGAAGGAATTTGGCTGGCCAGGTAAGATTAGTTTTAAGTATATTTTAGGTGGAGGACTGGATGCCCATATCGCTGTGGGTAAAAACAATGAAATAGAGGTAAATAGTGTTATTAAGTTATGTATTTACATTAATGGTATTGTAAATGATAATCCATCTTCGAAAATTTATTCTATTGATCCTCATACGGTAACTGCCGACGAAGTGGCGGCAGGAGAGACTATTATTCCGCTTGGTCAGGCGTTTTTTACTAATATAGATTCATATGATGATGGTACGCCAGGCTTGGTTTATATCACTTACAGCGTAGGCAAAAAAGAATCTAAGATTTGGTTTGGACATATTGATACTGTTCCACCTAGGAGATAAATTTAACTGATTGAGCTTTTAACTGTTTATTGGAAAATGCTCATGCATTTTCCATTTTTCTGAACATATTTCTTATTGATGAACTGGCGATTCTTCATTACCAAGCTATAATATTTTATTAAGCGTTGTCATTTTACTTTTAACCAATGAATCACGGAGTTAATGGTGACAGTATGAATAATGGCCAATGTGGCGAAAAGTGATTTAACAATTATCGTAGTTTTAACCACAGATATATTGTGACCATATAGGATATATTTGGATATAAAGCTTATGTTATGAGTAGTGGGTTTATTGCTATTACATTAATAGCTAAAGTAAATATTTATTTGTGTGACAAACAGGAAGGAGATAATAGGGTAATAAATAGTAAGCATCGTTGTATAAACGCATTATTTTGACAGAAAATTAAGTGTTTGTTACTTATTGGTGTTTAACTTTAATTGAGGTTTCATATGTCGACACTTACAACAGATATCGTTTCAGGAATAACGGTTTTAGAAGCGTGCCCGATTGTCATTACTGTGACTTATTCAGGTGATGATGCACATAAAGTAACGGAAACGACTGACATAATGTACAGTCACCCAGAAAATACCCGTTTTGATGAGACCCCTCGTATTTCAAGAGATGTCGAGAATAATACCTGTACTGCAAAATTTGTTGTTACTGCTGGTTCTGACGCTGGTGATTTCACCATAACATTTTCAATGGATAAGGTTACGGACCCCGATGCTGAATTGGAGAGGGTATTTCATTCTATTGATAAAAATGATTTTTCACATGCAGCGTTTGAACCTATCATTATTGGTGATTCGTTGGTAAAAGACTTATCTCCGGCAGCTGATGATGAACGACCTTCTGAATTGAATGGCAGTCTGCTTATTAATATCTATGCGTTGAGTAAAACAAATGAACCGTTACCCTATTTTCAAATCCCTCTGGTAATTGATAATTTAGTACGTATTTTTGGGTATGATGGAGAAAACATTACGGAAGAAATATTGCCTTTTATTAAAGAAATCAATAATAATAAATACTATATTAATACGGATGATAAAGGTTTTGTTGCTTTAAGGGTTTTCCCTCGTAAGGAGAAGATTGGTAATTATACCGTTGATATGTTCATAGAATTGCCGGGTTTTTTAAAGAACGCTTCATCAAATATTCTTTTCATTATAGAAGACACTGCTCCAGCGCTTCCTGCGCCAGACATTGAAGAGCTGGATGGAAATAGATTAACGCCATCAGTAGGAAATAGTAGCACGGGGTTTCATGTGAGTATCCCATTTTATAAAGGTGCTAAACCAAGAGATAGGATTTTTTTAGTAATTAGAGAAGATAATGACGAAACGCTAGGTGCGTCTACTGTCATTACTGATCTGTATCAGTTGAATAATCCATTTATTTTAGTTCCATATGCCAGCGTTCCAAATATTGGCGACAATAAATTATGTTATTATGTGGCTGATGTAGTGGGAAATGTAGCTATGTCTTCTGCTCTCTATTTTAATTTAACAGGGTCAGTACCGAATGAACCACCAGAAGTTAAGCGGACATTAGCAGTACCCAGAATCTTTGCTCATAAACAGCAGTTGGAATTTGAACAGTCAGGTAGGATCAATCTTGAAAGTATTTTAGGAGGAGGGTTGAATACCCATATTGCTGTGGGTCAAAACAATGGAATAGATGTGGATAGTGTTATTAATGTACGTATTTACGTTAATGGTATTGTAAATGATAACCCGTCCTCACGACTTTATTCTCTTGATCCTCATACGGTAACTGCCGATGAAGTGGCTGCTGGAGAAGCTATTATTCAGCTTGGCCAGGCACCTTTTACTAAGGTAGGTTCGTATTGTGATGGTACACCAGGCTCAGTTTATATCACTTATAGTGTAGACACGAAGGAGTCTGAGATTTGGAGTGGGCACATTAATACTGCTCCAGTAGGATAATAAATTTAACTGATTGAGATTTTATCTGTTTATGGAAAATGCATAAGCATTTTCCATTTTCCCGGACATGTTGCTTATTTTGTGAATTGGCGATTTTTTCATTACCGAGCTACAATATTTAATTGAGTGTTGTCATTTTATTTTCAAGCAAGAAATCATGGCACTAATGATGATAGTATGAATAATGGCAAACATGGTGAGAAGTGATTTGATAGTTATCCTAATCTTGACCAAAAAATAACGGATGAAGTAAATAATTTATTTTTGTAACAAACAGGAAGGAGGTAATAGACAGTAAGCATCGTGGTGTAAACGCATTATTTTGGTAAGAAGATTAGACGTTTGTTACTTATTGATGTTTAACTTTAATATGAGGTTTAATATGTCGATACTTACAGCAGATATCGTTTCAAGAATAACGGTTTTAGAAGAGTGCCCGGTTGTCATTACTGTGGCTTATTCAGGTGATGAGATTCATAAAGTAACGGAAACGACTGATATAGTGTACAGTGACCAGCAAGATGTCAGTTTTGATGAAACTCCTCGTATTTCAAGGGATGCCAAGAATAATATCTGCACTGCAAAATTTGTTGTTACTGCTCATTCTGGTGCCAATGATTTCACCATAATATTTTCAATGGATAAGACTACGGACCCCGATGCTAAATTAGAGATAGCATTTCATCCTATTGATAAAAATGGTTTTTCACATGCAGCGTTTGAACCTATCATTATTGGCGATTCGTTGGTAAAAGACTTATCTCCGGTAGAGGATGATGAGCAACCTTCTGAGTTTAACGGCAGCCTCGTTGTTAATATCTATGCGCTGAATAAAACAGATGATCCGTTGCCTTATTTTCAAATTCCCTTGGTAACTGATAGGATGGTACGTATTTTTGGTTATGAGGGAGGGCAACTTACGGAAGAAATATTTCCTTTTATTCAAGAACTCAATAATAGTAAATACTATATTAATACGAATAGTAAAGGTTTTGCTGCCTTAAGAGTTTTCCCTAGTAAGGGAGAGGGGGGTAACTATACAGTCAATATGTTTACAGAGTTGCAGGGTTTTTCAAGGAAATCTTCGTCAAATATTCTGTTTATTACAGAAGATATTGCTCCAACCCTTGTGATGCCAGATATTAAAGAGTTAGATGGCGATAGATTAATACCATCAGTGGGAAATAGTAGCACGGGTTTCCATGTGAGTATCCCATTTTATGAAGATGCTAAACCGAAAGATAGAATCTTCTTAATGATCAGGGAAGATAATGATGAAATACAAAGTACATCTACTGTCATTACTGATCTGAATCAGTTGGATATACCATTTATTTCAGCTCCATATGCCAGCATTCCAAATATTGGCGATAATGAATTATACTATTATGTGGCTGATACAATGGGAAACGTAGCTATATCATCTTCCCTCTATTTTTATTTAACGAAGTCAGTACCGAATCAACCACCACAGATTAGGCGTACATTAGCGGCAGCTAGAATTTTTACTCATAAAGATCAGAGCGAACTTAAACAGCGAGATAAGATCAATCTTGTAAAAATTTTAGGGGGAGGGCTGGATGCGCGTATTGCTGTGGGTAAAAAAAATGGAATAGATGTGGATAGTATTATCAATGTACATATTTACGTTAATGGTATTGTCAATCATAGTCCATCTTCAAAAATTTATTCTCTTGAACCTCATACGGTAACTGCCGAAGAAGTGGCGGCAGGAGAGGCTATTATTCTGCTTGGTCAGGCACCTTTTACCGGTGTGGACTCGTATGATGATGGACCAGGATTGGTTTATGTCACTTACAGTGTAAGTATAAAGAACTCCAAGATTTGGTTTGGACGCATTGATACGGTTCCCCCCGGACAATAAATGTAATTGATTGAGCTTTTACCTGTTTATGGAAAATGCGTAAGCGTTTTCCATTTCCCCGGACATGTTTCTTATTTGTAAACTAGCGATTTTTTATTGTGGATTATTTTCAATCGATGAATCATGGAGTTAATGGTGACAGTATGAATAATGGCAAACATGGTGAAAAATGATCTAACAATTACCGTCATTTTAACCCCAGAAATATTGTGACTATATGGGGTATACTTGGATATAAGGCTTATGCTTTGAGTGGGGATTTATTGTTATTACAGTAACGGCTAAAGTAAATAATTTATTTATGTGAGAAGTAGCAAGGGGGTAATAGATGGTAAGCATCGTGGTGTAAACGCATTATTGGCGCTTTTTACTTATTGATGTTTAACTTTAATATGAGGTTGAATATGTCTACACTTACAGCAGATATCGTTTCAGGAATAACGATTTTAGAAGGGTGTCCAGTTGTTATCACTGTGACTTATTCAGGTGATGATACCCATAAAGTAACGGAAATGACTGACATCATGTACAATCACACAGGAGGTGCCTATTTTAACAGGAACCGCCGTATTTTAAGAGATGTAGAAAAGAATATCTGCACTGCAAAATTTGTTGTTACTGCTTACTCTAGTGCCAGTGATTTCACCATAATGTTTTCAATGGATAAAGCTACGGACCCCGATGCTAAATTAGAAATAGCATTTCATCCTATTGATAAAAATGGTTTTTCACACGCAGGGTTTACCCCTATAATTATTGGCGATTCATGGGTAAAAGATTTTTCTCCGGCAGAAGATAATTGGCGACCTTGTGAATTTAATGGCAGCTTGCTTATTAATATCTATGCGTTGAGTAAAACAAATTATCCGTTACCTTATTTTCAAATTCCTTTAATAACTGATAGGGCAGTACGTATTTTTGGATATGATGGAGAAGGAATTACGGAAGAAATATTGCCTTTTATTAGTGAAAAAGATAATTATCAATATTATATTAATACGGATATTCGTGGTTTTGTTGCCTTAAGCGTCTTCCCTAAAAAATCTGAGGGTAACTATTCAGTGAATATATTGACAAAACTGCCATATCTTTTAAAAAACGCTTCATCAAGTATTTTGATGATTACCGAAGATATTGAGCCAACGCTTCCAGCGCCAGATATTGCAGAACTGAATGGTAATAGATTAATGCCATCAGTAGGAAATAGTAGTACAGGTTTTCATGCGATTATTCCATCTTATGAGGGTGTTAGGCCGAGGGATAGAATTTTCTTAATGATCAGAGAAGGTTATGACGAAACGCAAGGTGCGTCTGCTGTCATTACTGATCTGAATCAGTTGGATATGCCATTTATTTCAGTTCCATATACCAGTATTCCAAATACTGGTAGTAATGAGTTGTATTATTATGTGGCTGATGCAAATGGAAACGTTGCTGTATCATCTGCCCGCTATTTTAATTTAACGAGGTCAGTACTAAATGTACCACCAGAGATTAGGCGCATATTGGCGGTACCCAGAATTTTCAGTCATAAAGATCAGATAGAATTTAGACAGCCAAGTAAGATTAATCTTGCAAGTATTTTAGGTGGAGGGCTGGAAGCTCATATTGCTGTGGGTGAAAAGAATGGGATAGAGGTAAATAATGTCATTAATGTACGTATTTACGTTAATGGTATTATCAATGAGAATCCATTTTCAAAGATTTATTTTGTTGATCCTCATACGGTAATTTCTGAGGAAGTGGAAGCTGGAGAAGCTATTATTCCACTTGGTCGGGCGTTTTTTGCTAATGTAAATTCATATCGTGATGGTGCGCCAGGCTGGGTTTATATCACTTATAGTGTAGGCATGGAGTGTAGTGAAAGCACAAAGGACTCTAAGATTTGGTACGGACGCATTGATACGGTTCCACCTGGATACTAAATTTAGCTAATTGAGTTTTTATTTATGTGAGAAGTAGAAAGGAGGTAATAGATGGTAAGCATTGTTGTGTAAACGCATTATTGATGTTTAACTTTAATATGAGGTTTATATGTCGACATTGACAGCAGATATCGTTTCAGGAATAACGGTTTTAGAAGAATGCCCAGTTGTTATCACTGTGACTTATTCAGGTGATGAGGTTCATAAAGTAACGGAAGCGACTGATATAGTGTACAGTGACCAGCAAGATGTCAGTTTTGATGAGATTCCGCGTATTTCAAGGGATATCAAGAATAATATCTGCACTGCAAAATTTGTTGTTGCTGCTTATTCTGGTGCCAGTGATTTCACCATAATGTTTTCAATGGATAAGGCTACGGACCCTGATGCTAAATTAGAAATAGCATTTCATCCCATTGATAAAAATGATTTTTCACACGCAGGGTTTACCCCTATAATTATGGGCGATTCGTTGATAAAAGATTTTTCTCCGGCAGAAGATAATGAGCGACCTTATGAATTTAATGGCAGCCTGCTTATTAATATCTATGCGTTGAATGAAAAAAATGATCCGCTTCCTTATTTCCAAATTCCTCTGGTAACTGATAGGGCAGTACGTATTTTTGGGTATGATGGAGAAGAAATTACGGAAGAAATATTGTCTTTTATTAGTGAAAAAGATAATTATCAATATTATATTAATACGGATAGTTGTGGTTTTGTTGCCTTAAGAGTTTTCCCTAAGAAATCTGAGGGTAACTATTCAGTGAATATGTTGACAAAACTGTCATATCTTTTAAAAAGCGCTTCATCAAGCATTTTGATGATTACCAAAGATATTGAGCCAACGCTTCCAGCGCCAGATATTGCAGAACTGAATGGTAATAAGTTAATGCCATCAGTAGGAAATAGTAGTACAGGTTTTCATGTGATTATCCCATTTTATGAAGGTGTTAGACCGAGAGATAGAGTTTTCTTAATGATCAGAGAAGGTTATGACGAAACGCAAGGTGAGTCTGCTGTCATTACTGATCTGAATCAGTTAGATATACCATTTATTTCAGTTCCATATACCAGTATTCCAAATACTGGTAGTAATGAGTTGTATTATTATGTGGCTGATGCAAATGGAAACGTCGCTGTATCATCTGCCCGCTATTTTAATTTAACGAGGTCAATACTAAATGTACCACCAGAGATTAGGCGCATATTGGCGGTACCTAGAATTTTCAGTCATAAAGACCAGATAGAATTTAGACAGTCAAGTAAGATGAATCTTGCAAGTATTTTAGGAGGGGGGCTGGATGCTCATATTGCTGTGGGGGAAAAGAATGGGATAGAGGTAAATAATGTCATTAATGTACGTATTTACATTAATGGTATTGTAAATGATAATCCATTTTCAAAGATTTATTCTGTTGAACCTCATACGGTAACTGCCGACGCACTGGAAGCTGGAGAAATTATTATTCCACTTGGTCAGGCGCCTTTTACTAATGTAAATTCATATCGTGATGGTGCGCCAGGCTGGGTTTATATCACTTATAGTGTAGGCATGGAGTGCAGTGAAAGTACAAAGGACTCTAAGATTTGGTTTGGACGTATTGATACGGTTCTTCCCGGACAGTAAATTTAACCGATTGAGCTTTAATATTTTATTAAGCGTTATCATTTTATTTTCAATTAATAAATCATGGAGTTAATGGTGACAATATGAATAACGGCATATCAAGTGTGATTATCACAGAAAACGCGGCGATAAGTGATTTAACCGATTACCCTAATCTTAACCCTCAAAATATTGTGACTATATATGGTCTGCCTGGGCATAAATTCTATGCTACGACATCTATTGGTGCTTCTATTGTCGACGATAACATTAATGTGGATCAGATCATATTGACGTTAGATGAGACTGGAAAAGGACATTTTTATGTTCGTTCTCCGTTTGAACATAAAAATATTGAAAATAGCGAAGAATTTTCGGCTTTTGTGGTGATTGCCCCACAAAAGGATATCAATAAAGTAATATCCTTTCCGCTTATTTTTGGTAATTATCGTCAGTCTGATGAAGCTATAGTATTTACCGCCTATAATTATACTACAGGCGCTCCAGCAGATGGGGAGACGCCTTGCTCGATATATCTTTTTATTGATCGTGAACATAATGATGATATTAATCAAATCCGTATAAGAGTGAATAATAATGCCCTCATCGATGGTTATAATAAAGATTGGGCAGATATTCCATTAAAGGAGGATGGTAGTGCGACAGTGAATGTGGTTAGCAACACAGTAGGTAAAGTTAATGTTTGGCTAACAGCGCCTGATTCAGATTCAGGAGATAGAGTCAATTTTGTTTTATCGTTCAGACCGACTCCAATGAGAGGTGAAATATGATTACCAATAACGACAATACACCTATTTCTTTATCGTCGCCAGAGTTGCCGCAAGCAGATCATGATGGCCTGATTGATGTTTCTGTTCAACAGAACCAAGATTTAATTATTAAAGTACCTTATCATGAATGGCTAAGAATCGGGGATATGATCGTGGTAAATGTTGGGGGAATATTTTCTCGGCCCTATTATATTCAGAATATTAATCTTGATTTTTTTACTGTAACTATACCGTTCTCTGAAATACCGGATGGTTGCTATAATGTGACTTATACATCAGCCGATGATTTCGAGAATGAAAATTTCTCTAAACCGACTGTTATTAAAATTCTTAATTCTCCATCGATAAAATTATTACCATCGATTTATCCAGATTCAACATCTGGCGTTATTCACTATTCATCTCTTGTACAACATCATGGGTTAAATGTGCATATCAGTTATCAGCATATGCGGAAAGGCGATAGCGTCATATTCCACTGGCGAGGACATAATTTTAATTATGAGCCAATTGCGAGGTCTGACTGGGATGCACAACCAATAACAGTCAGTGATGAGGATATTAAGAAGGGTTATGTCTCTTTAGTGGTACCGGTGGAAAACGTGCTTTGTTTGGGGCAAGAGGGGGTGGGAACAGGATATTATGAGGTTGGCAATAATATTTCTGCTCCAGGTTCAGTGATATTGTCATTAATGGATATGTCATCTGCCATGATATCAATTAGCGCAGGTGCGCCGATGGTGTCTAATGAATATCCCAGAATAAGGCCGAAAAATTTGGTTGCGGTTTATGGGCCGCCAGGAAAGAGATTATCGGCTAGTGTTGAATCAGGAAGTATTGTTGAAGGGGATGGCACACAATATCAATTTGCCCCTGATAGTTTCGGGCTGGCTTATTTCCACTTGCAATCTGAGGAAACGGGTAGTTTTCGTTGTACTGTTTCGGCGCAGGATGGTTCTATAACACCGGGTGTAGGTCAGGCAGTATTTAGTGAGTGGAGAGATGGAGGGAATATTATCAAGGCTTATGCATTTACCTCTGAGGTACCTGCTGATGGCGTGAGTGTTTGTAGTGGTTATGTTATTGTGGACCGTACTGCCTATTCCGGCAAAAGATTACTTATTCGTACTGATGGTTCCGCGATAATTTCAGGTTATGGTGATAATGAGAGAGAGTTGCAGGTTGCAATTAGTCAGGATGGTTGTACAACTTTCCATATAACTAATACCAAAGCGGAAAAAAATAATGTGATAATAAGTTTACCCGATGTTGATAAGTCGATTCAATTTTCTATTAATTTTAAACATTTTCCTTCTATTTAGCATAAGGGTTATTGTTAATTGGCATAATATTATCATGTTGAACCATTTTGTTTTTTAACTTTAAATCAATGATAACATGTGTAAATATACATGTTAGTGATAATTTAGGAGAATGAAATGAATGGCGAACAAGCACCAAAAGAGGCTAAAACATTAAATTGGATATCAAGTGAAAAAACGGAGACTGCGGATAAGCCTATAGATATCGGTGTAAACGTAATGCAAGATGGTTATTTATTGCATGGGGTGAATGTAAGTTTCACTTTAGATAATAAATCTATGGTATTTAAAGAGAATAATGATCGTAAAATTATAAAAAACACAGGAGTAATGGGTAAGGTATCAGTTGAAATAGTTTCTACTGATTTAACTCCGTGTCAAGGGAATGTATATGCTTACTTGGAAAATGATACTCAAATAGCAGCCGCTCCTCTCCAGGTCGAGTTTACGGCTGTTCCTCAATTTGTGGCAGATCTTAATCTTGATTTAGAAAAAAATAATGCATGGACTAATAGTGCCGATGAGAATAAGGTAGTTGTAACTGTGTATGATCGGTTGGGTAAGGGAATTGAAAACCAAAAAATAACCTTCTATGCAGATAGTGGGGCAACAGTAGTTCCGTCGTCGGGTATGACAGATAAAGAGGGTAAAATAACGGCGTCAATACAATCTAATAGTGCTGGTGAAGTGATGCTAATGGCACAAGCGGGAGCTATTGAAAAGGCTATAGCTATGTGTTTCACGTATAATCCATATCAGTTAAAGATTGGAAAATCTCCGGCTATTCTGTCTTCATTTTCAAGCGGTATTATAGCTGGATATTTATATAAGAATGGCGTAGGTGAACCTAATGTAACTATATCAGTATCTATGGGATTTTATCTGTCATTGAGTGATCAAGACAAACATATGACTACCGATAAAGATGGCTATTTCAGCTTTAGAGTTTCTTCTTCTTATACTCGAGGGTATTCGCCTCATAATCATGTACCTCCCATGAATGAATCCGCACCGGTGTATATAAGTTGTATTGATGGGCGGGTATATTCTCAAACGTGGATAGAATTAACCCCAGGGCTATATTAGGCGTTGGATATTTGGGGATGCTGATTGATGGTTACGCATTGAAAAATTAGACAAATCCCCTGTTTTTAGCCGTTATCATGCAGCGTGAAAATAAGATGATTTTTATTATCTCGGTAGGGATCATTGGTTAAAAATATATAACCTGGGTGAAATTTCACAACTATCATTGTTGTATATCAATATTTAGTTAAAAACCTGAACTTTTCTTTAAGTGAAGTTCAGGCTACTAACTCATTATTTCTTCATGTTATTTCTTACAATGATTAGGGTGTTGTTATTAAATCTCCTTTAGTTGTGATCGCGCCCGCAATGACCTTTTGTGAAATAGGGCTATACTATAAATAAGCTTTATAGTTATATCGAGTCAATTAACGTTAACTTTTGAATTATAGGTTCTTAGTGTTCACGGAGAAGTGTGTATTCACGGAGAGTGTGTATTCACGAAGAGTGTTGGAGGTAATATATGAAACGTCAAAGTGCTTTCATAGTCGGTAATGTATTAATGGGTGTCGGTATGTTCACCATAGTGAGTAGCCTGGCTTATACATTACTGCCTCACATCTTCGGTTTTGGCTGGCCTGAGTTTTTATCTGAAGCCGCGCTATTGGGTGTTTTTATTGGCGCGCTTGTTTGGTTGGCTGGTGCCGGTGTGGGAGGCCGGGAAGGTGTGGCAGATCGTTATTGGTGGTTAAGAAACTATGATGAGCGTTATCGTCGTGGTGATCATCGGTATCCATAACAAAAATAGAGTTAGTCATAGTTTGTGCTAATGGAAAAGTATATTCCAGATAAGCAAAAAACCCGTTGAATCTCTTGTACAACGGGTTTTTTCTTAAATAGCGATATTATGAGTACAACTTATTTATTAGTGCTCAAACATGGCAGAAATTGACTCTTCATTGCTGATACGCCGGATCGCTTCAGCTAACATACCGGACAAAGTGAGAGTACGAACTTTATTGAGCGCCTTGATCTCGGCAGACAGCGGGATGGTGTCACAGACAACCACTTCATCAATCACCGAGTTTTTAATGTTGTCCACAGCATTGCCGGAGAAAATCGGGTGAGTGGCATAGGCGAATACCCGTTTTGCTCCGCGTTCTTTCAATGCTTCCGCCGCTTTGCATAAGGTGCCGCCGGTATCAATCATGTCATCGACCAACACGCAGTCGCGACCAGCGACATCACCGATAATATGCATCACTTGAGAAACGTTAGCGCGTGGCCGACGCTTATCGATGATAGCCATATCGGTATCATTCAGCAGCTTAGCGATAGCGCGAGCGCGGACAACCCCGCCAATATCCGGGGAAACAACGATAGGGTTTTCCAACTCTTTCTGTAACATATCTTCCAGCAGAATTGGGCTGCCAAATACGTTATCAACCGGAACATCGAAGAACCCTTGGATCTGCTCAGCATGCAGGTCAACGGTCAGTACGCGGTCTACACCAACGCTGGAGAGGAAATCCGCAACAACTTTGGCGGTAATTGGCACACGGGCTGAACGGACTCGACGGTCCTGACGAGCATAACCGAAATAAGGGATTACTGCGGTAATACGTCCTGCGGAAGCACGACGCAGCGCATCAACCATAACGACTAATTCCATTAAATTGTCGTTAGTCGGTGCACAAGTGGACTGGATGATGAAAATATCACCACCACGCACATTTTCATTAACTTGCACGCTGACTTCACCATCGCTGAAACGGCCGACAGCCGCGTCTCCAAGGTTGGTGTACAGGCGGTTGGCAACACGTTGTGCTAGTTCAGGAATAGCGTTACCAGCAAAAAGCTTCATATCGGGCACGAGAAAGACCTCAGGCTTGCGTCCAGAGAGATATTGTTGACCAATGTAAATAACAATATTTATTCATTGGTTCAATAACACGGGTATCCCAGAGCGAAAACTGTGCAAAGGTGAATTGTTAACGCCACGCGCAACAAAACCCTGCAACCACTCAGGGGCTTGATTTAACACCTTACGGGCCGATGCTTCTGATTCAAACTCACCGAATACACAGGCACCGGTTCCGGTCAGGCGTGACGGCGCGTATTCTAGCAGCCATGAAAGAAGCTGTTCAACCTTACGAAAACGTTTTCTTACAAGAGATTCACAATCATTTAGGTACGGAGCCTTTAATAATGCGGCCAGAGGGCGAATTGGCGTATCACGTTTTAATTCCGGATCTGTGAAGACGCGCAGAGTTGAGATTTCAATACCGGGATGTGCAACCAGATACCACTTTTCTGCCGGCTCTGCCATGTGCAGAATTTCACCAATACCTTCTGCAAATGCGGCGTGTCCTTTGATAAAGACCGGCACATCAGCGCCAAGGCTCACGCCAAGGGTTGCCAGTGTTTCGTCTGTGAAACCGGTTTGCCAGTGATAATTCAGCGCAATGAGTACGGTAGCGGCATTGGATGAACCTCCGCCTAATCCACCGCCCATTGGCAGACGTTTGTTGATATGGATGTCAGCGCCTTTATGAGCAATCCCGGTATGGTGTTTATCGCTGTAGGATTGCAATAGACGCGCGGCGCGAACGATCAGGTTGTTATCGTGCTCCACCCCCTCTACCGGCGTCAGTAAACGGATTTCATTGTCCTGACGAGGGATAATGGTAATTTCATCACCATAATCAAGAAATTGAAATAGCGTTTGCAACTGGTGGTAACCATCAGCGTGACGACCGGTAATATAGAGAAATAGGTTAAGTTTTGCCGGCGAAGGCCAGGTTAATGTCATTATTTTGTCGTCCAGTTATCCATTTTCAATTTGATGCGACGATCCCCTTGAATCAGTTCCAGGCGATTGGGAAGGGCGGGGGTTGTTGAGGTATCGTAGGATTGATAATTTACCTGCCATGTCGCGCCATGTCGCTGGTAATTGACGGTTTTTAATAGATGGTTAGCATCCAGTTTAAAGTTTTTGGCATCACCGGGGAGACCTGTTATCCAATGCCGCAGATTATCTAATGGAATATCCATATTGGTGAGCTGATAAATGATCTCTTCGGGGTTATCACTAAAATATTTTTTACCCTGACTATCAGTTAATTGCGTCATACCAGGCTGAACGATTAGCTCTAATTCAGTGCTGCCTAGCGGGTTAGTCAGTAATAAACGGTAACGTTCAGGATGATATTGTTGCCAGAAAAAGCGGGCATAAACCTTTTTCTCATTAGACAGATAGGCAAAAGAGCCACGTGTTTGATATTGATTTAATTGCTGTAGCTGTTGGGTACGTGTTCGCCATTGGGGAGAATCTGCCGAACCTGTTCCGCCAGGTTGCGTTAATGTACAGGCGGTCAACAGTACACAAGAGAGCGGCAATAGACGGAATAGGGATAATTTTTGTATCGGTTTTGTCGGCGCTGATTTTATCGACATGGGTTTTATCGGCATTGATTTCATCGGCAATCTCTGTTTAATAACGTGAAAACTTTTACGTCACTTAATAATGAAGAATGAACTATTAATCCAGTTAAATTTCAAAAAAATGTTCTGAATAATGATATCAGACACTGCTGATCGTCTTTTATTGATCTGAGGTATCAAGTAGAATGCACAGTTTATAAGAGTCCTTATTAAGGGTGATGATTTCATCAAATAGAATGTTTTTTACGATGAACTGTCTCTCTGCTGATAACTCAATGAAGTTGATATGACTTTGTTAGCACTTGGTATTAACCATAAAACGGCTCCTGTATCCCTGCGTGAACGGGTCACTTTTTCTCCGGGTACTATTGGGGAAGCGCTTGATAACCTTCTCCAGCATCCCCTGGTGAAAGGGGGGGTTGTGTTGTCAACGTGTAATCGTACGGAGCTTTATCTCAGCGTAGAACAGCAAGATAATCTGTATGAGCAGTTAATTGACTGGTTGTGTGGATATCATCAGCTAAATCCCAGAGATCTAAGATCCAGTATTTACTGGCATTGTGATAATGAAGCTGTCAGCCACTTGATGAGAGTGGCGAGTGGGCTGGACTCGTTGGTGCTGGGAGAACCTCAGATTCTTGGGCAAGTGAAGAAAGCATTTGCCGAGTCGCAGCACAGCGACTCTTTATCGAGTGAACTGGAGCGACTGTTTCAGAAATCATTTTCTGTCGCCAAGCGCATCAGAACGGAAACAGAGATTGGTTCGAACGCGGTTTCCGTTGCATTTGCCGCTTGTACTCTGGCGCGGCAGATTTTTGAATCACTTTCTGAACTAAATATTTTGCTGGTCGGCGCCGGAGAAACGATTGAACTGGCGGCTCGTCATTTGAAAGAGCATCGCGTGCACCATATGATGATTGCTAACAGGACGAAAGAGAAGGCACAAGTGTTGGCTGATGAAGTTCAGGCGGAAGTGATCACCCTGCCTGAAATCGACACACGTTTAGCAGAAGCGGATATTGTTATCAGTTCGACTGCCAGTCCTTTGCCTATTATTGGTAAAGGGATGGTTGAACGTGCATTAAAGTTACGTCGTAACCAACCGATGTTGCTCATTGACATCGCGGTTCCCCGTGATATAGAGCCTGACGTGGAAAAATTGAATAACGTCTATCTCTACAGTGTTGACGATTTACAAGCAATTATTCAGCAGAATCTTGCGCAGCGCAAAGCGGCGGCGGTTCAGGCTGAATGTATTGTTCAACAGGAAAGCCGTTATTTTATGGACTGGTTGCGTTCGCAGAGCGCAGTAAATTCAATCCGTGAGTATCGTAATCAGGCAGAACGGGTGCGGGCTGAAATGACAGCTAAGGCACTGACTGCTATCAATCAGGGAGTTGACGTAGAACAGGCCGTTAATCAATTGACTCATCAATTGGTGAACCGTCTGATACATGCTCCTACCAAATCACTCCAGCAAGCCGCCAGCAATGGTGATCTGGAGCGCCTTAATTTATTACGTGACAGCCTGGGGCTGGAACATAATTAACCATATCTCGGAATAGGGTCTGAAACCAAGAATGAAGCCTTCTATTGTTGCTAAATTGGAAGCATTGCAAGAACGTCACGAGGAAGTTTTGGCTCATCTCGGTGATGCCGATGTGATTGCTGATCAGGAACGTTTTCGTGCTTTGTCGCGGGAATATGCTCAACTGACTGATGTGACGAGCTGTTTTAGGGCCTGGCGTGCTGTTCAGGATGACCTTAAAGCAGCCGAAATAATGCTTGATGACCCTGAAATGCGGGAAATGGCACAGGAAGAGATCAGGGACGCCAAGGTTCGCAATGAAGAGTTAGAGCAACAACTACAATTATTGCTGTTGCCAAAAGATCCTGATGATGAGCGTAACTGTTTTCTTGAAGTACGTGCGGGAACCGGTGGTGATGAAGCGGCTATTTTCGCCGGGGATCTGTTTCGTATGTATAGCCGTTATGCGGAATCCCATCGTTGGAAAGTCGAGGTTATTAGCGCTAACGATGGCGAGCATGGCGGCTATAAGGAAATTATTGCTAAAGTTTCCGGTGAGCAGGTTTATGGTCATTTAAAATTTGAATCGGGTGGTCATCGTGTTCAGCGTGTGCCGGAAACTGAATCGCAAGGGCGCATTCACACGTCTGCTTGTACCGTTGCGGTTTTGCCGGAGGTCCCGGAAGCGGAGTTGCCGGATATTAGCCCAAATGATTTGCGTATTGATACGTTTCGTTCCTCCGGGGCGGGCGGTCAGCACGTCAATACCACAGATTCCGCTATTCGTATCACTCATATTCCAACCGGTATTGTGGTTGAGTGTCAGGACGAGCGCTCTCAGCATAAAAACAAAGCGAAAGCGATGTCCGTGTTGGCCGCGCGTATTCATGCGGCGGAAGTTCGTAAGCGTCAAGAGGCCGAGGCGTCTGAGCGTCGTAACTTATTAGGTTCCGGTGATCGTTCAGATCGCAACCGCACTTACAATTTTCCCCAAGGGCGAGTGACGGATCACCGTATTAACTTGACGTTATACCGCCTTGATGAAGTGATGGAAGGCAAATTGGATATGCTTGTTCAGCCGATCGTCAATGAATATCAAGCTGATCTCTTATCGGCTTTGTCAGAGCAAGATTGATGGATTATCAATCTTGGCTTAAACAAGCCGCAATACAGTTATCGGCAAGTGACAGCCCTAAACGAGATGCGGAAATTTTGTTGGGGTTTGTCACTCGTCATTCCCGAACTTACATGCTGGCATTCGGTGAAACGCGGCTAGCTTCGGAACAATTCATCCAGCTTGAGGCTTTACTCGCTCGCCGGGTGAAAGGTGAACCTATTGCTTATATCACCGGTGAGCGTGAATTTTGGTCGTTGCCATTAAATGTCTCTCCTGCCACGTTGATCCCGCGTCCTGACACTGAATGTCTGGTAGAAAAGGCGCTTGAACGGCTATCGCTGACACCTTGCCGCATTTTGGATTTGGGAACGGGAACCGGCGCAATTGCGCTGGCAATCGCCAGTGAGCGTCCTGATTGTCGGGTTATCGGGGTTGATATCAATCCTGATGCGGTCATGTTGGCGCAGGGCAATGCTGAAAAACTCAAAATACAAAATGTGGATTTTGGGGTAAGCGATTGGTTCTCTTCGTTGAATAATCAACAGTTTGGTATGATTGTCAGTAATCCGCCTTACATAGATGAAACCGATCCACATCTATCTCAGGGTGATGTTCGGTTCGAGCCGGATAGCGCATTAATTGCGGCGCGACAGGGAATTGCTGATCTGAATGCCATTATTGATCTGTCTCGCCATTTTTTGTTGCCTGGTGGCTGGTTGTTATTGGAACATGGTTGGAAACAGGGAAATGTTGTAAGAAGCCTGTTTTCTGAGAGTGGTTATCGGCAGGTGGCTACTTTTCAGGATTATGGCGGTAATGAGCGAATAACACTGGGTCAGTGGAAAAGTGATGAAAGCCATAGCTGATTATGAATTTAATGATGCATCGTTAAGTAGCGGTATCCTGTTAATTTCCAAAACCTTGCGTGCTGATTTTCCTCAGCATTCAGTGGAGATGCAGCTTCAAGTATTGATTGATGAAGCCAGACGTGAAATATCTCCGCAGCTAAATATAGAAGAACGACTGGAAAAATTACTGAGACTTTTTTATCAAACCTGGAAATTCGGCGGCGCCAGTGGTGTTTATTGTCTGTCAGATACATTATGGCTGGATAAAGTATTGCAAACCCGCCGAGGTTCCTCTGTTGTTTTAGGGGCAATTCTGATTCATATTGCTCAGGCTTTAGAACTGCCGTTTATGCCGGTTATTTTTCCGACGCAGTTGATTTTGCGTGTTGATTATCCAGATAACACGGCAAAGTTTATTAATCCAATCAATGGAGAAGCGCTAAGCGAACATGTGCTTGATGTATGGCTGAAAGGTAATATTAGCCAGACAGCGGAATTAGCAGCAGATGATTTGCAAAGCGCTGATAACGCTAGCATTATACGTAAAATGCTAGATACGATAAAAGTCGCATTAATGGACGAAGGACAAATGGAATTGGCGCTGAGGACGAGTGAAGCTGTGCTGATGTTTGATCCCGATAACCCCTATGAAATACGTGATAGAGGGCTGATTTATGCGGAACTTGATTGTAATCATATTGCGGTTTCTGATTTAAATTATTTTGTCGAGAATTGCCCGGAAGACCCGGTGGCGGAAATGATCAGAATGCAAATATACGCCATTAAGCAGCAATGCGTTGTTTTACACTAAGATATTGTTTTATATTGAAATATTGTTTTGTATTGAAATACTGTTTTGCATTGAATAGTACGCTGCACTGATTTATCTCATTAATTTATTGGTCCCTAACGGAAGGTATAAGTATGCAACAGAAAGTGGTTCATATTGGTGATATCAAGGTCGCTAATGATCTACCGTTTGTTCTCTTTGGTGGTATGAATGTCCTTGAGTCACGGGATTTGGCCATGAGTATTTGTGAGCACTATGTCACAGTGACACAAAAATTGGGCATTCCTTATGTTTTCAAAGCCTCCTTTGATAAAGCAAACCGATCATCAATTCACTCTTACCGTGGTCCCGGTCTGGAAGAGGGAATGAAGATTTTTCAGGAGCTGAAACAAACTTTCGGTGTGAAAATCATCACTGACGTGCATGAACCGGCGCAGGCGCAGCCGGTGGCGGAAGTGGTTGATGTCATCCAACTGCCGGCGTTTTTGGCGCGTCAGACTGACTTGGTTGAGGCGATGGCGCGTACCGGCGCGGTGATAAACGTTAAAAAACCCCAATTCATTAGCCCGGGTCAGATGGGAAATATTGTGGAAAAATTCAAAGAAGGCGGCAACGATCAGGTGATCTTATGTGACCGCGGCAGCAGCTTTGGTTATGACAATTTGGTGGTGGATATGCTGGGCTTCAATGTTATGGCCCAGGCGACCGGGGGGCATCCGGTAATTTTCGATGTCACTCATTCACTCCAATGCCGCGATCCATTTGGTGCCGCTTCTGGTGGTCGTCGCGCTCAGGTTGCTGAACTGGCGCGTGCGGGAATGGCGGTCGGTATTGCCGGCTTGTTCCTTGAATCTCATCCTGATCCTGCGAATGCGATGTGCGATGGTCCATCAGCATTGCCGTTGGCAAAACTAGAGCCATTCTTGAGTCAGATGAAAGCCATTGATGACGTGGTGAAAAGCTTCCCTCAATTGGATACCAGTAAATAAAATGTCTTTTTGATGTCATGGCATCAAATGATGAAGAGATTTGGTGATAAATAGATTTGGCGCTGGTTTACACAGCGCCATTAATTATGGGGAAAAAAGTATTGGAAAAAGAGTCACCAAGTTTTTGTCTGGCAATTTCAGCTATCCATTTTGCCATTGAAATTTAATTCTGCCATTGCTCGTGGCAATGTCGTATGGAAGCTAAGGTGATTTTCAACCAATAGGATCTTAGCTCTGGCCAGTGTTTTTAAAGGCTGGAATGGAATATCACAAACCGCGATATATTTATCCTTACCCACTTCATCGATAAAGCGTTGGAAAGCGTGCACTCCACCGGCATCCAGCACGGGAACGGCATCCCATTGCATAAGGATCGTCTGATAACTGGCGCTTTCTTCTTTTAACTCTGTGAAGATACGTTCGGCAGCAGCAAAGAATAGCGGGCCATTGATGCGGACAACCAGCAGACCTTTATCGATATTTGTTTGCGGCAATTGACTGATGCGAGTCATATTGGCTATTCGGCGCATAAACAGCAGTGAAGCTAATACGATACCGATCGTAATAGCAATGATCATATCAAACAGTACTGTGAGCGACATACAAAGTACCAGCACAATAATGTCATCCTTTGGCGCGCGGCGCATGAGGTCGATAACTTTATGTATTTCGCTCATATTCCAGGCGACCATGAGCAACAGGGCGGACATAGCGGCCAGAGGAAGATAGGAGAGCATGGGGGCCAATGCCAGTAAAGTTAATAACACGAGCAGAGAGTGAACAATGGCTGAAACGGGCGATGTCGCGCCGGCTCTGATGTTGGCGGCTGAACGGGCGATTGCGGCGGTAGCCGTAATGCCGCCGAAAAATGGCACGACTATATTTCCCAAGCCTTGACCAATCAATTCACTGTTTGAGTGATGTTTTTTACCGGTCATACCATCCAAAACCACGGCGCAAAGCAGTGATTCAATAGCGCCTAACATTGCCATTGAAAAGGCGGCGGGTAATAGGGCTGAAACTGTTGCCCAATTTATATCGATTTGAGGTGAACCCATATCAGGTAAATGCCACGGTAAAACAAATTGCGGCAGGATAGGCGGGATACCTTGCCCTTGAGTACCGTCATTCAAAATATAACTAAACTCGGAACCAATAGTAGCAACATGTTGATCGAATAAGTTCATGATCCCCATCACAGCGGTTCCTGTAATGAGGGCGGGGAGATGCCCGGGTAATTTCAGCCCAAGCTTAGGCCAATAAATTAGAATGGCGAGTGTCGTCAAGCCAATCAGCGTATCACTCAAGTGCAGCGTTGGCAGCGCTTGAAACAGAGCCGCAACCTTATTGATATAATTCTCTGGCATATGTTCCAATTGCAGGCCAAAAAAATCTTTTACTTGCATGGTTGCGATAGTAATCGCGATTCCAGAAGTAAAACCGAGTGTGACGGGGAGGGGAATATACTCGATCCATTTACCAAAGCGGGCTAATCCCATCACCAGCAAAATAATGCCTGACATTAATGTTGCAATGAGCAAACCGCTCAGGCCAAATTGTTGAGAGACTGGATAGAGGATGACAACGAAAGCGGCGGTGGGACCGGAAACACTATAGCGTGAGCCGCCGGTTATCGCGATTACCATCCCGGCGATAGCGGCGGTGTAAAGCCCATATTGTGGCGCGACGCCACTCCCGATTGCTAGCGCCATAGCGAGCGGAATGGCGATAATACCGACAGTAATACCGGCAATAATATCTTTAGTTAAACGAGTAAAAGAGTAAGGTTCTTTCCAACAAGCATCAATTACAGCACTAAACGGCCGTATGCCGTTCATTCTACGAGTTTTCATTTGTGCATAAACCAAAAATATAGAGGGAAAAAGCAATAAGGTTGTTACAACCAAACTGCAAACCGAATTGTAAAAATAGTGCTTTTAGTTCAAAGCGATAGCGCTATAGATCAAACTTAATGTTAATAGCTTAACGCCAGGAAAGTGAAAAGTAAAAGGGAGAATAGTGTTCTTATCACCATAAAATAGGCTGAAACCGATTCTATTCAGTATTTATTCTTATTAGTGAATATTATTGAATTAACTTCATAAAGAATTTAATTAATACTTTTAAACTTGAAGCTATATGTTTGTTCTATTAATCATAAAATTATAATGTTTTATCTTTATAATAAATTAACAGAATTAATTGCAGTTTTCAATTGTTATTGTTAGGAAATTAATTAATTATGCATTCACCACATGTATTGATTATGACTGGATTAAATTAGACATGTTGGATATTTTTACGCATGATGGTTTTTATTTAATTTTTGGGTGTAATTTAACCAATGCTTTGATATCGCTTAAATATTAGATTAATAATTTGACAGGCTTAAGAACTCCTCCTATTATTTAGGGTGACTCATAGAATTAGATGGATTAAATGAGTTGAAAATAGGTAAGCTAAAAATATATGTGTTAAAAGTATATATTTTAAAAACATATAAGTTAAAAATGTTTTCTTGTTTAGGTGATATTTATTCTGAATGCTTTATTTAAAGTAGGGATTACTGTTGGAAAATAACTTTTAGATAAGGTAGGAATGTTTAAATGCATAAATATAACAGTAAGATACTTATTATTGGCTCATCAAGTGAAATTGGGAATGCAATTTGCCGACATGCGGTTGCGAGCGGTTATGAAGTATTAGGTACTTCACGTAGACCGCATAATGAAGAAGTTCATTTAGATGTTATGTCGGATAACAGTGTTAGAGAAGCCATTAGCATGGCGATTGACAAGATGAAATGTATTGACGCGGTTATCTATACGCCGGCAATGTCATTGGATGGTTTATTGCATGCTCAGGATATTGAGGGTTGGCATGATGTTTTTAATGTCAACTTGTTTGGCGCGGCAAGAGTAGCAAAATATTTGCTGCCACATTTTATGAAGAATCGTAATGGCGTGATGCAATTTATATCTTCTACAGCAAGTTTACGTGGAGAGACAGGCGCCACCGCTTATTCTTGTTCGAAAGCAGCCATGAATGCATTGGTAAAAAACATCTCTAATGACTACGGCCGTTTTAATGTTAGGGCTTACACTGTAATGCCGGGATATGTTGATGGTGGTATGTTGCGGCATATTTCTTCGGAAAAGAAGATGGAATTCGCCAGAAGCACCGCATTAAAACGAATAGCGGATGTTGATGAAATTGCCAGTTTTTGTGTGGGGACATTAAGTACATCAACCTATATCACAGGAACATCTCTTTGCATTGATGGGGGATTAAGTGGTTAATAACAATATCATAAATCGTGATCTGCAATCATGTTTTCATCAATTAGCTGGAATATCGGGCTGGATTTATGATAAAGGTATTTCTTCACTTGGCCTAATATCTCCAATCGCTTTAATGAGAAAAGGTTATTGGTTATTATTCCAATTCTGGTTACGCTATTTGGAATAGGAGCCGAGACTGATTATCAGATATCTCTGTTTTTATATCGTTTATGAATTATTTTCCTGGGAAATGAGAGTCTATCCCAGTAGGCATAATTGTCGCAGGCCGTTAGTTGGAATGCTTTTTTTATGTATGGGGGAAGCGATTCAGGCGAAATTTATATACTTGATATAAATAGATCTTTAAACAATTATACCCTATGGATTTCAAGATGCATCGCGACGGCCAGGGAGCGAATCCCCGGGAGCATAGATAACTATGTGACTGGGGTGAGTGAGCGCAGCCAACAAAGAGGCAACTTGAAAGATGACGGGTATAGATTTGAATAGACATCATTGGGGATGTAATATGGATAATATTGACATGGTTAATGAAGAATTAGCGAGTATTTTGGTGAATGTTGCTGAGTTAGACTCCGATTTTAAAATAACATCGAATAAAGTGTTGAAAAGTGATCTCGGCATTGACTCATTAAAGTTAATTGATGTCATTTTGTCAGTTGAGCGAACCTTTGGCAAAGAGATTTCTGAAGATGCGCTTGCCCGTATTCAAACTGTAGGTGAGTTATGGGAGGAAATAAAAAATAACCTGCAATGATCGGGTTGACTTAACCAATAATTAAAAACTCTCTATTTTTCAAATAATAAGTTGAGGGAAAATGTTGACTTTTAACGTGGAAAATTTAGCTATTTATCCGAAGATATTTCGGAGTGAGAGAAAGGGGGAATTTTCTCTTCCCGCTGATATTTCTGAATTTGTAAGCAATAAAGGTGATCGTTTTCGTGACGACTTTAGCCGCGTTTGTACCTACTTGGCGAATCAGTTTATTGCAGAAGATAGACATGCAGAAAATGAATCGGTGATTGTGGGGACAGAATACGGCAACCTTGAAGCGATGCTTCGTTTTCAACGGCAGGTCATGAACAATGATAAAACGGTATCGGCTCAACAATTCCCTTATGCCACCACCAGTTCAGCTTCAACCTTTATTAACATTGACAAGAAGGTGACGGGAGGAAACTGTACATTAAATGCAGGCAGTAAAACCCCGGTAATGGTATTCATGCAGGCGTTGCTTAATTTGCATAATAGATCAGCAGGCGCCAGCTACCTCTTTTGCGGTGATGTTTATTGCACAGAAGCACTTGATGATATACGAAAGAAAATCAGCAATCAGAAGTCAATATCTTCTGGTGTGATGTGTGCAACGCTATTGAGTGGAAAACAATTTGCGGCAGATTTTTTCTTCGGGTTAACAGTGGGAGAGATAAAAAAACGGTGTGATGCTTTATCACCGGATACCAAGATATTTGTATCCAATACGTTGGATCAGAATGACGCATTAATTCATGTTGTTGAAGATAATAATGCAATTGAATATCAAGAATATAACAGCGCTTTTCTGTTTCATGAGTTTATGGGGGCGATTAAGCTCAGTCAAAAAGGAGATGCGGTTGTATTTATTGTAATCGATAACATGAATGTTTCAGGCGTAAGGGTTATACACAATGATGATTAATCGTATTAACCATGTCTTTTCACCTCAAGATGAAATATTCAAATATCATTTTCCCGGTAATCCTGTTGTTCCAGGGATCTTGCCAGTCGCCGCTTTTTGTAAAGAGATGGCTGATGCATCTGCCGATTTTATCAGTTTAAGAAATCTATTTTTTCATCAATTTATACGTCCTGATGAAAATATCCAATATCGCCAAGAGGAAAATAAAATTTCTGCAATGGTATCGGAACAACGCTGTTTTTCTTTTCTCCTGAATTATTCTGGCAAAGATGCAAAAGGTGAAAGTAAAAAAATTTTTTACGCATCTTCTTTATTATCACCATCATTGCGTGAACCCGAATTTTGGTTTTTGCCGAAAATAGTCTATGTTAATGATGGATTAAACAGAGCGAATTGCAGCCTGGATATGAAATCATTGCGTGGTGAAGCGGCTTATTTGCAAAAATATCATTATTTCCCTTTGATTATTCTGGTCGAGGCAATGGGGAATTTAGCATTAATTTTGCAGCGTCAGCAACAGAGTATTGCAACCGCAGGCGATTATGTTTTTGCCAAATTTGGTGAGTTGGCCTTCGATCCTGATATCGAACATATTAACTCTCCTGTGTTTATTGAGACTAAAGTAACTCGATTTGGCTCAATAATGTGTTGGGATGCCAGGGCATATCGTGAAGGGGAAAAATTACTTTGGATAACTGACGCAGTATCAATTAAGAAGAAGGAGAACGATGTTGGATAAAATATATATTACAGGTCTTGGCGTCGTTACTCCAATTGGTATAGACGTCGAAAGTTATTGGAAAAATTTATGTGCCGGCGAGTCAAATTTTACTCGACTGGAACCGATTTATCCCTCTTTGAAGCCAAATTTTATTGCTGGAAGAATTTCGGCTGAACGGCGTCTGGATATAAAAGCCAGGGCGCCGAAATGTACCGGCCCACAGGTCCCTGATTCTTCTCTATATGCTGTCGATGCCGCACTACAAGCGATAGCGGACGCAGGATTGCAGCCAGGGTGTGCTGAATTGCGCAATGCCTTGGTGTGTGTGGGTAATAATGAGGCTGAGGCGGATATTCTTGATCAATTAGTTGAAGGTGTGCCGGTAAATTGGCATTCGAATATCTATTCGAGTCACGCCGTTTCCGGTAATGTCGCTCGTGCGATTGGTTCATTCGGGCCTTCCATGACGATACATAATACTTGTGCGTCAGCGAATATTGCGCTTGAAACAGCACTACGCATGATGAATGCCGGCATTGTCTCAACATCCGTCATTGGAGGCGGAGACGCTTTTTCAAAAAAGGTGTGGTCAGGTTTTTACATGCTTAATGCATTAGGTGCGGAACAGTGCCGTCCATTTTCGAAATTAAGACGCTTTATTACGATATCTGAGGGCGCCGCTTTTTTGGTGTTGCAGAATAGAAAACATGTTGGCGAATATCAATCGCCTTATGCTGAATTGATCGCTACTGCCAGCAATAATGACGCATTACATCCGACCAATCCTGATATTAACAGTGTCACTCAGTGCCATAAAAAATTATTAGATTCGGCAGGGGTGGAAGCCAAAGATATAGGCGGCATATATGCACACGGTACCGGAACAAAGGCTAATGACGCTGTAGAAGCATCGATATTCTCTGAATATTTCCCGAATTCGGCGGTTTCAGCAATTAAAGGCACTATCGGACATATGATGGCGACGGCGGGAGCAATTGGCGCAGTCAGTGCTTGCTTATCTTTGAGGGACCAAATTATGCCGCCGACAAATATCTTACCGGAGGATTTTGAATATCAATTTAATTTAATCACTCGTCAAATGGAAATGAAGAATAATTTAAAATATATACAAAATAATGCATTTGGTTTTGGTGGTAATAATGCCATTACTCTATTTGGCAAGGTGACTTGATTCTTCATAATGCAAAATGGGCTATTAGTATAAAGCAGCGCATAGTTTAATTTTTATGAAAGAAAAACATACCTCATGGATTTCAAGGTGCATCGCGACGGCAAGGGAGCGAATCCCCGGGAGCATAGATAACTATGTGACCGGAGTGAGTGAGCGCAGCCAACAAAGAGGCAACTTGAAAGATGACGGGTATAACAATTTGGAGGTGAAGAAAATGATTATATTAGGTATCAGCGGCCTTCCCAATTCTCAACATTTTATGCGAGAAAATTACCCAGGCGTAGGTAAATTAGACGAGCGTATTTGCCAGGGAGTCGATAGTGCGGCCTGTGTGATGGTTAATGGAAAAATTGTCGCCGCGGCTGCGGAAGAGCGATTTACCGGAGAAAAAGGAACAGGCCGATTTCCTGCTAATGCCATTAATTACTGTTTAGCGGAAGCGGGTCTTACGCAAGATGATATACAGGTTATTGCCCACGGTTTTAATTATGATAATTATCGCCGTTTTTTCATGTCGAATCAGAAAATGTTTGAAGAGGCTTTTAGTGGAAAAACTGTGATTAATGCATTGGCCTCAGAGGGGTGGCAAAATATTGAATCACGTTTTCAGGGGGTAGATCACCATCTGTCTCATGCGGCGTCAGCCTTTTATCCCAGCGGCTTCCCGTCTGCGCTATGCGTCATTTCAGACGGTATGGGCGAAATAGAATCCCTAAGTGTTTATCTTGCTAAAGACCAGCAATTCCAGAAATTGTACAGTCAGCCAATTAGCTCTTCATTAGGAATATTTTATTCTATCTGTACTCGGTTCCTTGGTTTTGTATTTAATAGTGATGAATATAAAGTCATGGGACTTGCTGCGTATGGCAATCCTGAGCGATACCGCGATATTTTCAATAAATTGGCTCAATTCGATGCAGAGAGTGGAACGATACAGATAAATTGGTTACCGCAAGCATTTGACAATTCGGAATATGGTTTTCCCGGTGCAATCGCGCAACTGAGCGATATGTTTGGTTTGACGACGAGAAATGAAGATGACCCTCTGCTGGATGTTCATCAGGATTTTGCTGCCGGATTACAGGAGAAATTTACACTGTTGCTGAAACAGCTAGTGACCTATTGGCTGCAAAAAACGGGAGAAACATCACTTTGCCTTGCCGGGGGATCATTCTTAAACTGCAAAGCAAACCAAGCTCTTTGTCAGCTTGATGGTGTAGAAAACGTCTTTGTTCAACCGGCATCGGGTGATGATGGTTCGGCTTTGGGCGCTGCGCTTTTTGTGGCTGGTGGATACCACAATGGCGCAGATCCTTACTTTAATCCTTATCTCGGTCCTCGTTTCTCCACCGATGAAGTCCGTAATGTATTATTCCGGCATGGCGGCAATGCGGGCATGAAATGGCGTTATTTGGGGCTGAATGATGATTATTTTGCTTCCGCGGCTCAAGATATCGCAGAAGATAAAATCATTGCCTGGTTCCATGATCGAATGGAATTTGGCCCAAGGGCGCTTGGCAACCGTTCAATTTTAGCTTTGCCGGCAGGTGAAAAAATAAAGGATAGAATTAATAGCACCGTGAAATTCCGTGAGGCTTTCCGTCCATTTGCCCCGGCAATTTTGGATGAGGATTGCGACACTATTTTTGAGACCCGCAATTTAACGCCAACTCGATATATGCTTTGCACCGCTAAAGTAAAACCAGAAATGATGAAGCCGGTGTCAGGTATTGTCCATGCTGATGGAACGGCGCGTATTCAGCTTGTTGAACGTACTATTAACGCAACCTTTTGGCGATTATTGAAAGAGGTACAGAAAATAACCGGTTATGGCTGTCTGGTGAATACTTCATTTAACGTTAGGGGGCAGCCGCTTATTATGTCACCGGAGGTTGCAGTAGAGACATTTTTGAAAACCTCACTGGATAAGCTTTATATTGAGGGGTTTGTCGTATGGAAAGAATAACCTTGATGGCGTCCTGATTGAGATGTCAGTTAACTGATTTTGGCATCAAATGTGTTTCTTTATCATCTTAGAAAAATGTCTGGAGATGATATTTGATGATATAGAAACACATCCTTTTGCAAAATAGAGATTGTCTGCTGGGCAGCATAACGTAACTATCGATCAGCAAAGGTAATATAAAAATATGATAAAAGAACTTCAACAGCGTAAGCTGCTATCAATTGTGCAATCGCAGAATGGCCTTATCGGGTACCGGTTTTCTGACAGTTTATATGCTGCTGCTGAACTCCTTGATAAGGCACTTTTACAAGTTTTAAGTAAGGGAATATCTGTTACCTCACACACATGCACCACATTGTTGCCTCGATCCACGTTAGAGCGCATCAGTTTCTTTGATAAATTGCCTAGCAATCCATTGCATGTTTATCCCCATTTAACTCACGATGCCATGAGTGAAAATAGCGGAGATGCATGGGTATTGAGCCCATCGACTTGCTATCATACCTTTGCTCATTTAGCAGAAAGTACTCATGATTGGGAACTGAAATATTTTACGGCTAAAGGGCAGTGCCATCGATATGAACCGGCCAAAGATGAACCGACCCGTATGGGGAATTTTACCATGCGTGAATTAATATTGGTGGGGCTACAGGAAAAAGTAGAAACACATTGTGAAATAATATTTGGACAAGCTGTTAAATTCTTACGATTACTGTTTCCTTCTCTTGCGGTAGAAAAAGCCAGTGATGTATTTTATGGAGAGCATTCTAAAGTTACTCGTAAAGTACAGTTATCAATGGGCGTCAAGTGTGAAATACTTATTCCTTGGTTTGATAAATACAACGTTAGCGTTGGTTCACGGAATTTACACCGAGATTTATTTACCACCAACTTCAATATTGTCAGTCGTGCCAGTGATTGTCCTATGCATTCCGCTTGTATTGCGTTTGGGATGGAGAGATTACTTTTGGCGCTGTTAGCACATACTTTGAATTATGAACCTGAGTTACTCATCGAAAATATAGCACAAGCAGCCGAAGTAATATTAAAGGAAAAATAACAGTGATTACATGGCGTAATATATCTGGTCTGCCATTCATAAATTAGTCCATTGTACCGAGGTAATAAAATACTCATGGAAAATGTGATGGATAAATCATATGCAAATGTCGCGATAAATAATGTCGCAATAAATTGTTTTACCGGTAGCCTGACAAGATTACTTAATCTACAGGGTAAAGAGATTTTTGAGGCAGAGATCTTTGAAGCTGGCAATGGTTATTTATTTCGTAGTGGTTATGATGCATTAAATATGCCTGAATATACTTGTTCGATTGAAACTGTTGGGCTAACTGGCACAGCAAATTTGGGCGCAGATATAGTTTTACTACCGATAGATTACGCCCATTGGCGTCGTCAGTTATATGAATTATTACGTCACAGGAAAGGCGTTGTTGCTTGGGTTAATTCGGCGCATTTATCTTATTCTGAGGCTTACGCCAATAAACCAGAATATCTCCATGCCGTGCTGATTAGCGCTATTACCGATGATTATTCACAAGTGCGTATCTTCGATTCTTTAGTAGTTGATCGGGAATCCTATGCTTGTGAGGCATGGATGTCATCTGAGCAATTTTATTTAGCGCTTTCCGATAAAGTGCCTAATGAAACTTATGATCATATGGGTAATTTTTATATTGTTGATTCACTGAAAGATCAGGAGGCTATGCCGGTAAGGGAATTACTGACGCGTCAGGCTGAATTATTTAATACTTTGCCTGAATATTATGACGCGTTGAAAAATTATGGCAAATTATGTCTGAACGCGTTTCAGCAAGCAGAGGAAGAAGCTTGCCGGGCGGCTAAAAGATTGTTTGATCATATTAGCGTATTGTATGTGATCCCTAATTTGAATTTGTTAAAACATTCTTTAATCAGAGCTGATATTGCGCCTTCTCTGATTGAACAGTGCACGGAATTGATTGATCACTGGAAAGCTTTATCTATTTTAGCGTTGAAGTTTGAAGCCACATTATCACCTCAAGTATTGGAAAAAATAGCAGGGCGTTTTGATCATATTGAGCAAATAACTAACATGATGTGGGAAGAGTTATATCGGTATAAAGGTTAAGTTTGAATCTCTTATATCGGTGTTGGGGATATTGTTAATTAATAATTACGTTGAATAAGTGATGGGGATTTGGTAACGATATATCAACGTACTATCATGATATGGAATTGATATACATTACTTTGACATGGTTCGGAGAACAATACCCAAGGAAGAACCTCAGCCAGTTTCCTGATCCGCTTACGTAATCAGGATACGCCAACAGGGATCAGCGCCGGAACGCTTGATGAACTGGTTAAAGTCACTGGTATGAGTAAAACTGAGATCGCACACCTTGCTTTGCGCAACTTTGCAGACCGGTACCTATCGCACTATGAGAAAGATGACGGACTATTGAGCGATGGGCAAATCACTGCTCTTCTTCTAGAAATCTGGTGGTGAAGAGCGGCATTGCCATTCAATGTATTCTGTTGGTATTTGAAAAATAGCATAAAACATCTTGAGAGCATAATCAGGCTAATAGTTTGCATGAGTATTATCACGCATAAAATAATAGTGACTCTTTTAATTTAAACTTTTCATTAACAAATCTTGTTGATATGAAAATTTTCCTTTGCTATTTTAACAAGTATTAAAGCTGAGGTAGATATTATATTGACGATCCGTTCAGTCACATTAACAGATTTGAGTAGAAAATTCAGGGTATTATCATATTCTGACCAAAGTTACAGGTCAGGCGCCCCGTAATCAAAATCTGATTTTCTGTATATTTTATTACTTACATCGTCGTAACATAAAAATATAAAAAAACAAGTATTGGTACGACCAGTTTGCAAGATGATTAAACAATAACTTAAGTTGAAATAACCCCATTAAATGGATGGCAAATATGAGTAAAAAAATTTCATTCATTATTAACGGCCAAGTCGAAATCTTTCCCGAAAGTGATGATTCAGTGCAATCCATTAATTTTGGTGATAATAGTGTTTACCTGCCAATATTGAATAATTCTCAAGTGAAAAACATTATTGATTATAATGAAAATAATGAATTACGGTTGCATAACATTATCACTTTTCTCTATACGGTAGGGCAGAGATGGAAAAATGAAGAATATTCAAGGCGCAGGACATACATTCGTGACCTAAAAAAATACCTGATTATCACTTAAATTCAGCTCCCATAGGCGTATACTTAAAATAAGTCTGTGTGGAGGTAAATGAAAATGGCTAAAAATCAGATTCAATTCCAAAAAGGCATTTCTATTCATGAGTTTATTTCA
>NZ_RCWD01000026.1:0-85904 GCF_018448965.1 Photorhabdus hainanensis
ACTGCCCGCCCTCTTGCCGGTTTCACTCCAGCCTGACGACGCGCCCACCGTCACCCTGCATACCCCAGACGGCTATGCCATCGCCTGTCCATTGACGCTGTTGCCTGACGTGATGCGGGTACTGGCCCGATGCTGAAACCGCAACAGCTCTTTCTGGTGCGAGAGCCCGTCGACATGCGCCGGGGCATCGATGCCCTGACTCAACACCTCGAGGGACTGAATTTGCGCTGGCAGGACGGAGCCGCTTTTATTTTCTGCAACAAGGCCCGCTCCCGTCTCAAGGTGTTGCGCTGGGACCGACACGGCGTCTGGCTGTGTACCCGCCGTCTGCGCCGGGCCCATTTTGTCTGGCCGAAGCAGGGCGAGCGCAGCTGGGTGATGACGCCCGCCCAGTTTGACTGGCTCATCCGCGGCATCCACTGGCAACAAGTCGAGGGAGATGACCTGTCCGGCTGGCGAAGCTAATTCCGCTATCCCGGTCACACTTTTACCGGATAACGACGGGGAATTATCCGGTACACTGTCGGCATGACGCTCAATGACTTAATCGCGCTGGATGACCCCGGCCCAGCCTAAACGTCAGCCTTTGCCGGCGACTTTACCCCGTGAAGATATCCGGCTGGCGCCGGAGACGGAGAGCTGCCCGGATTGCGGTCATGCCCTGCGCTTTTTGCGTGATGAAGTCAGTGAGCGACTGGAATATCGCCCCGCGACGTTTGTTGTCCGGCGTTATGTCTGTCCGCAGTACAGCTGCGCGGCCTGCCAGCGAATTCATGCCAAAGCCCAGCCCGCCCATCTGATTGAAAAGGGCCTTCCGGAGCCGGGGTTGCTGGCTCAGGTGGTGGTCGCCAAATATCGTGACCACCTGCCGCTCTACCGTCAGCAGCAAATCTATGCCCGCAGCGGCGTGACCCTGGCCCGCAGCACCCTGTCGGACTGGGTGGGGCAGGTGGCGGTGGCGTTGCAACCCTTGGCCGATGCCTTGAAGCAGACACTGCTGACGTCCCCCGTGCTGCATGCCGATGAGACCCCGTTGCCGATACTGGCCCCGGGAAAAGGCCAGACCCAGCGGGCTTACCTGTGGACGTCTGTCACCGGCTCCGATACCTCGCCGGCAGTGGTGTACTATGAGCTGCATCCCGGCCGCAGTGGCCGTTATGCCCAGAGCCTGCTGAAAGACTGGTCGGGCGGCACGTTGGTGACGGATGATTATGCCGGTTACAACGCGCTGCATGCCCGGGCGGATATCACCGAAGCGGGTTGCTGGGTCCACGCCCGCCGTAAATTCTTTGACCAATACAAAGCGAGCCAAAGTTCGGTAGCGAAACAGGCGCTGGATGGCATTCGCGACCTGTACAAGCTGGAGCGAAAAATCAAACACCGGCCGCCGGATAAACGGCGTCAGTGGCGACAGCGTTATGCCCGGCCGTGGCTGAATGAGTTCCGGTCCTGGTTGCAGACGATGCAGACCCAAACGGCCTCCCACTCTGGGTTACGCAAAGCGATAGATTACACGCTGAAGCGCTGGCCGGCGCTGGTGTGTTATCTGGATGACGGCCGGGTGCCGATAGACAACAACCGGGCGGAGAATGCGGTCCGGGGTGTGGCGCTCGGGCGAAAGAACTGGCTTTTTGCGGGTTCACTGCCCGCGGGGCAACGTGCCGCCATGATAATGAGCCTGTTGGAAACCGCCAGAGCCAACGGACATGAGCCCTGGGTCTGGTTACGTGATGTCCTCAGCCGGCTGCCTGTCTGGCCGAACAATCGGTTGAATGAGCTGCTGCCCTGGCCTGAGAATCCCTTCCGTTAACATCCCATTTTGTTGTTATCTCACCACGCAAGGTGAGTTCACCGGAACATTACAGCTCATTTACACTCTCTCAATAACAAAAAAATCCCAGCTCAACAGCTGGGATCGTTCTTATCGGGTAACTAACGAATATCAAATAACCAAAGCACAAAGCCGACTAGAAATCCAGATGTACTGACTTTCAAGTACATACTAATGTTGCTACTAATGAAGTGGAAAATTTCTTTTCCACCTCCAACCCAATAGCCAAGTGTTGCAGCTAGTATGCACATAAAAAATATGAAGAGAAAAAAAGAACAAGATAAATACAACAAAGCTAATATAGACTTATTTTTTTTCATCTTGTTGCGCCTTATCTTTTATAGCTTTCCCCATGCTATCGTTAAATATACCTGATGTTACTGAATCACCAACGTTACCAGCCACTGATGGAATTGAACTTTGTTTCACAGGCTTTGTAATTGTCCAAATCCCGATTGGTTCCCATTCAAGTTGCTTCGATATTGGATTGAGAATCTTCTCCATTGGGATTTTCAGAACATTACCAGCCGCATATCCGACACTGGCTCCGCCTTTACTTATTATTGCATTCAAGAAAGGATCATCTCCTTTGATTTCTGCGGTGTAATAGCCGCCTACTGCATTCCAGGTAACGGTTGGGTTATAATCTTTCCCTGCTGTGATAGCGCCGATAACACCTGCTCCAATTACATCAGATAACTTCACTTCTCCTGTTGTGCCATATTGAATAGCTGCATTTACACCACTGGTGACGCCTGCCGCAAGTAGCTGCTCTTTCCCTTTCGCCCCCTGAATGATTGCCTTTGCACCAAAGACCATTACAGGCCATGAAGTTGGATCTAAGGCGACAGCGGCAACTCTGTTAGAAGTGGTAATATTATCCTTCAAAAACTGCAAATCCTTACCATTCAAATACTGCACTATCTTGATGGCGTCGGGATCTTTTAATTTCTCTGACAATCGAATTTGTAACGATCCCTCATCAAGCGCAACATTCGTATTTACTTGAATAATTTCTTCATAAGTCACGCAGGTAATACCACCTCCTTTGCATTTTTCCTCTAATTCGGCACTATTCTTATTGCTGATGTCTAAATACTTCTGAATAACTGCACCGCAGTCTCCTCCTTTGGCCTTACACTCGGCCAACTCTTTATCAAAACGGTGGCTTTCGTCTTCATAAAGATAGTTATTCTCAATCGCATTCTTCGCCGTCTGCGCCCCGGCTACACCGCCTGCTGTCGAATCCGTTGCCAGTCCCGCTGCCAGTCCTCCCGCCAGTGTCGCCAGATTACTGACTTTCTCCTTCTCATCCGGCGACAGCTCGCCCGGTTTCTTATCCGGGTAGAGCACACTGGCAATGGCCGACGCCGCTAATTCACCGCCTGCCGCGCCCACCGCCCCCGCAGTGGCAGAACCACCCTTCATTTCGGCAATCACCCCACCTAAAATCGCGTGGGCCGCCAGATTGGTGGCTTTTTCTTCCGCCGTCAGTTCATCATAATGTTTTTTACCATTATAGGTCAGGTTTTTCACCGCATTCGCCAGATACGGTGCCGCACCAGTGGCAATCGCGGCCTTAATATCACCCCCGGCTAGTCCCTGAAGTGCGCCGACCACGGCCGTGACAGCCTGACGCTTCGAGCTGCCAATATCAGCACCCTGATCTTTTATGGCACCGTCATAAGCTATCTTATATGCCCGATCAGCAAGGCTTTTTGCATCGATTGCTTTACCTTCTTTCTTCAGTTGCTCTTCAGCATCCTGTTTCAGTTTCAACTGCGTTTGTGGATCTTTCAGCTTTTCCGTCGCGGTTTTCGTCGCCTTAATCGCCTCATGGGTATTGTAGATATCCATCACCTGGACACCGATTTCGGCGATAGCCTGCGCCTGTGCCAGCCGTCGTTGCTCCTTCTCCTTGTCGAAAATAGGTGTCAGACCGTTGGCGGCATTTTTCGTATCACGACTCAGCTCTGCTATATCCTGTTTTTGCCTGCCCTTATCACGCACGATAATCGTACCGTCTTCTACTGCCGCATGAGTCGTGGACGATTGACTGTCGCTCCTATTGGTGCCCGCCAGCATATTTGACGTCATGTTGGACGTCAGCTGGCTGCCAATCGCGCCACCTGTGCTAACCCCCACACTCTGATGTTCAGTCTTATACTCCGCTTTATTTTCGATATTACTAAAGCCCAACGTCCCAGTCTCCAGACGGTTTTTGTCTTTATCTGCCGTACTGGCAATCACCGCACCATCCAACTGGGTATGCTCACCGACCTTGATATCAAAACCGCCCTGGCCTGCAAAGATACCCGTCTGCTCTTTCACTGAGTCAAACTTACTGTGCATTTTGTCACGGCTGGCATTCACACTTGCCGAACCATTCATCGAACCATACGTAAAGCCAGCGCCAGCGCTGACATTCTCCTGTTTGCTGTCGTAATTGTCTTTGTCCTGTTCGCTTTGCAGGCGCAAGCCACGGCCGACATCGGCAGTCACTTTATCCCCGCTGATCTGTGCCCCTTTCAGCGTCGTATCCTGCCCAGATTTTAGGGTGACCTGATTACCCGCATCGACCAATGTTTCAGTGTGGGTCACCCCGTCGCCTTTTTCATGGCCTTTGCCTGCATTGACGCTGGCAGAGAATTTAATACCGTAACCGCCCTGCCCAGCAGTCAGCCCCACACCGACACTGCCGCCTTTGCTGCTGTTTTTACCTCTGGTAGTCTGGGTATTTTCGGCAGATTCCAGCACGACATCACGTTTAGCGTCCATTTCTATATCACGACCCGCTTTCAGGCTGCTGCCTTTGACCAGAATATTGCCGCTGTCAGCAACCGCATTGTTTCCGGTGGCCTTGATGCGGATATCCTGCCCCGCACTCAGGCTACTCCCCTGCGATTGTGTCTGTTCAGTACGGGTTTCGGATTTCGATGACTGGCTACCGTAAGAGAGCTGAATACCGATGGTGTCGTTCGGTTTGTCGGCCTTACCGCCCGCCTGATTAATGGCATCAGCTTTCGCAGACTCCGCCTGACTGAGCTGCCAGGCCTGATAACCTTGTGCGCCAGACAGTGCCGCTTTAGTGCCTTGCAAGGCTTTGAGCCGCCCGTCACTCTCTTTTCTGGCCTGCTGTGCCGTGCTGACCGCAGTATTGAGCGCACTGCCCACCGTCCCTGACAACGCCACGGTTAACCCACTTTGTTTCGACTCGAACGTCTCCGTCCGAGTGCGCTTGTCATACCCCGTGTCAATCTGCACGCTGTCGCCGGTAATACTGAGATCCTTGCCCGCCACTAGATCCGCACCGCCGATATGTGCGCGATTGCCAGCTGTGATGCTCACATTGCCCTGGCTGCTGCCCACCGTGCTAACGCTCTGGCTTTGCGTAGTGCCGTCTTCATTGATCTGATGACGGGTGGACTGACTGCCCACGGTAAAACCAATTCCCCCGCTGTTAAGCAGTCCGCTCTTTTTTTTCTCTTCCAGCAAATAGTGGGATTGGGTTTCAGTGGCCGCAGTGATATCGACGTTGTTACCCGCCTGCAAGGTCACATCCTTATCCCCGGCTATCGCTGATCCACTCACCGCCAAGTCGTTGCCCGCCGTGATGCTGATGCTGTCGCCACTGAGCAGAGTGCCTTTCTCGCGGGTGACGCTATCTTCCTGTACCGTATGGCTGCTGCTCTTCGATAAGAAGCCTTTTTTCTCTGAACGCTCTTCCGAGAATTGATAATCACGCTCAGTGGCACTGTTAAGCGTAATGTCCTTTTTCGCCCGCAGCGCAAGTGCGCCCCGCTCACTGTGCAGAGTACTGCCCGTGACTGTAATATCCCTCTCATGGGCCACGACTGTAATGCCATCACGCCCGCTAAAGGTGCTGCCCACAGCGCTATCGCTGATAGTCTCCATTTCCCTCTGACTTTTCGTGCTGCCTTCACGCTTGCGCTCACTATCCTTGTCGGTAATGTGCTGACTGGCGTCCTTAATGGTAACCGCTTGTGCGCTCAAACCGATACTGCCTGATTGACTGTCAACCTGAGTCCCTTCAGCCACTAGGTTTTCTCCCGCCCGAATTGTCACCTCTTTATCACCGCTCAGTGTACTGAGGTGCAGTCGGTCTTCCTCACGACGGTTACTCACCGATGAAGTGCTGCTGTTGGCTTCCAAATGTGTGCGGTTGGTAGTGGTTTCCGCCAGTAATTTCACGTCCCCACCTGCCTGCAAGCGGGTAATTCCCCCAGCTTTAGCCTGACTCCCTTGCAGAGTAATGTCCTGCCCAGCGGCCAAGCTGAGGTCGCCACCGGCATTCAGCGTACTGCCAAGTGCCTGTTGCCACTCACCGCTAACCTGCGCCATACGCTTTCCGGGGTCCTCCATACCGCTACTGCTGCGATTGCCCATCGCTCCCGAAATCACCTCAAGGTCAGCCGTGGCAGTGCTTCTGGCCGCAGTGATATCCAGATTGTTGCGCGCGTGCAGACTGAGGTTCTGCGTGGCGCCAAGTTTGGCCCCTTGCAGCCGGATATCCCCGCCGCTGAGGCTGAGTTCACGTGCACTCATCGTTGCCTGACGCAACGCATCCTGTAGATTGGCGCTCAGGGTAAGAGTATCCGCCTGCACATTAATGCTGTCTGCACGGATATCGCCGCCTTGATGTAGGAACTGACCGGCGTCAATGTTAAGCGCCTTATCAACAAACAGATTACCGGCGTTGTTGAGACTGTTCGCTGACAGCTTCAGATTGCCTCCGCCAATCAGGGCGCCATCTCCAGTGAGCCGCAAAGTAGTGTTGGCAAGATAGACCTTGGGCACCCACACTGTCTGCGGGCCGGTGGCAGTCTCGACCGTCTCACTCACCAGCCAGATGATATCCTGCTGCAACGCCGCAATTTGCGTCGGCGTCAAAGCCACACCTGGTTCCAGATGGAAATCTTTTGCCACCTTGACACCATTGTTCATCAGCGACTGGTATTGTTCCATAGCATCTTCGCCGTGCACAGAAGGACGACCCGTCAGTTTGAGCACCTGCTCACGTACCAGACGTTGTTCATAGAACCCGTCACCCAAGCGTTTATGCGCCTGCACCGGGTCATATCCCACTCGTTGCAGCAGGTAATCGCTGCTGATAAACCGGCTTCTGCTGGTAAAGCGTTCGTCGGTCACCACCAAATAAGGACTCCCTTCAGCCGGGTGCTGACGGAACAAACCGTTATTAGGGACAAATGTTGCCACACTGCCGAGATGTTGTTTATTGGTCAGTGCCAGTTCGGCCGGCGTGAGTGGCCGGTTGTTCGGTGTAAGTGGCTGGCTACTCGGCGTAATCGGCTGAATGTCTGGTGTGAGCGGCCGACTTCCCGGCGTGAGCGGCTGGATATCCGGTGTAAGCGGCTGACTGCCCGGTGTGAATGGCAGGATATCCGGTGTGAGCGGTCGGCTACTCGGCGTCAGTTTCGTATCTCCCGTCTGCCAATCCTTCCCATCAACCGTCACCGCCAGAGGATTACGTTCCCATTCCGCACGTTCGGCCTCCGCCGCCTTCTGTGCCGCACCGACGCTACTGATTTGCGCCTGATTGACTGTGGTGTTTTCCAAATGTGCGCCGTTGATAGTGACGTTACCATGCCCTGTGATGATACCGTCAATGGTGGTCAACGCTCTGGTCTCGTCACGGTTGAAGGTTGGGTACCAATGCCTGGTGTCCCTGTCGTAGTGATCGACAATGTACTCTTGATACCGTTCGTTCACCGAATAGCCCCGGTTGGTGACCTTGCCGTCGCCTTTCATCGACAAATCGCCGTTGGCACTGAGGGTGCTGGCGTCATTGAGCAGCTGATCAGCAATGCGCAACACCATGTTGCCGCCCGCCAGAATATGGGCACCGGTACCCGCAGACATCAATTTGTCCCTTGTCACCGTCCCGGTTGTCGAGCGTTCACGGAAATTATTGTAGTCAGTCACAAAGGGCGCATCTGCAATGTCGACATGCTTCTCCGGGTCCCATTGCTCAATCCGCCCCCGGTTGTGCTCGCGCCAGACCGTGTTGTGATAAGGTGTCGGCACCGCATGTTGACGAAAACCGCGCATCTCATAAAACGTCATGTCGTAGCCGCCGTCGCTGCCCGGCGTCAGAGCCAAGTAGTTCACCCACAGCTCACGCATCTTCCCCCTGCTATCCTTCACTCGCACCTGCGCTCGTTTGCCGGTAGCATCGATAGCCAGTAGGGTACCGTAACGACTATTTTCCACCGCAGCGTCATCGCGGAACATCAGACGCTGTGTGGTAGGCATTACGGTGTTTTTGTCGGTATTGACCGTCGAACCGTAAGAGCGCCAGTTGTAGTTGTAACGGTGCCATTTGTAATCGCTTTTTTCCGCCTCACGCGTGATGTCGAGCCCTTCGCGCAGGTTATCCAGCCGTTTGGCCTCAACCCAGATATCCCCGTCAGCCTCAATGCGACTCGCACGATTCTCAATCTTGTCATCACTGCCAAGATGTAGAGTACCGCTGCTATAGATCAGGCTGCCATCCCGGTTGGTCAGACGCTCGCCGGCATGCAAGTTCAGACTCTCCGTGGCGGCGATCACCGCATCGCGCCCATAGTTGTCGATGACCCGGCTACGCACCGTGATGTCATCACCCATGATGGTCGCCGGGTTGTCCAAAATGTCGCTGGTGAGCATCATGCTGTCGGCTTCCAGACGCCCCAAATTGCGCAATGTCCCAGTGGTCAGTTGCAATGTTTTCCCGACCAAGGCACCTAGGTTGGTGAAATGGGTGCTGTTGACAATCAGGTTACCCGGCAACAACCAGTCGGCCTGATTGGTCAGCACACCGGCAATAGAGAAGGTCATCGCCCCGTTACTGCTCAGCGTATCGCCGATCCGATGGGTGTAGTCTTGTTGCACGGCAAGCGTGAGCGCCTGTTGGCTGAGCAATGTCCCGCCTTGGTTATTCAAGGTGTGGGCATTGACCACAAGCTGCTCCCCACTCTGAACGGTACCACCCTGATTGAATAGTGTCAGTACAGAAGGCGCACCGGTGTTACCGACATTGATGTTGAGTATTTTGTTGGCTAAGAGATACCCCTGACGATTGTCCAGCACGTTAAGGTGCGACAGCGTTAGGGCTCCAGCGCTTTGCAGACGTCCTGCGGTGTTGTCCAGCTCGCGAGCAGTCACGTCGGTGTGTATCGTGCCCAACAGCAGCCCGCCTTCGCGGTTGTTCAGTCGATCGGCCTGCACAACCAGCGCATCCTGGCTGGTGATTTTCCCCTGCCCGCTGTTATTGAGCTGCTTACTGCCGAGACGCATCGCCTTGGTTGATATTAGCTGTCCTGCCTGATTGTTCAGCTGTTCGCCACTGAGTGTTAGCGTGTTGTTGCTGTGAACTTTGCCATGCTGATTATTGAGCACGTTAATGCGGTAAGTACCAGCACCTTGGCTGATAATCATGCCGTCCGGGTTATCAAGCCGACTCGCGGCAAGCTCAAGAGCGCCCCGACTGCTGAACACCCCCTGCCGGTTATCAACCCGTTCAGCCGATATCTGCTGGTCGCCGTTGCCTCTCACCATACCTCGGGTATTGTCCAACAATCCCAAAATGCGCAACCCAAGCTGCTGCTGGCTGTCCATCGAACCCATCTCGTTCAGCAGCAATTGCGCATCAAGCTGCATATCCCCACCACTTTTCAACTTACCCTGACGATTATCCAAGGTATCGTTTAAGGTCAGCTGCATCTGCTTCTGGCTGTAGAGCAGGCCATTTTGGTTGTCCACACCCTGTGCCGTCACAACAAGACCATCGTCGGCCTGTAGCTTCCCACCGGCGTTCTGTAATCTTCCGACCGCTGTACCCTCTTTAATGCCCTGTACATCCAGCCGTCCCTGGGCGCTGATTTTACCAACCCGATTATCAATATCCTGTGCCACACGTAACACCAGCGCGCTCGCCGATTGTAGGATGCCTTTTTGATTGTTCAGCTCGCTTACTGCAAGCGTTGTCTCCTGCTGGCTCAGCACGTTGCCCTCTCGGTTGTCAAACCAGCTACCCGTGGCGAACCAGCTACCTTGACTACCTATCCATCCCTGAGCGTTAAGAATATCTTCCGCACGCAGGGACTGCTTCAACTTGCTGAAGATACGACCATTGCTGTTATTTAGTGCGCGAGTGAACTTCATATCAAGCGTGTCCAGTACCTGAATTTCCCCCTGCGCATTGAGGAGGCTCTGAGCATTCACCGTACTGCTCCCGCTACTGGCCAATCTTCCGCCTTGATTGTCCCAATTGCCTGTTAGATTTAACGTCAGTTCTTGCAGGCTTTGAATAAACCCTTTCTGGCGGTTGGTTAGCTGCCCGCCTTGCAGTGACATTGCATCACGGCTGAACAATTTGCCCCCGTCATTGTTCAGCTGGCTGTCTGTACCGCCCTGCCAGTTGAAATGCTGCTGCGCCGTCAAGGTGCCTGCCTGATTAATGACATCCCCCGTACTGTTGAGCGTCAGGCCGCCACCCGATTGTAATTTGCCGTCGGTGTTGTCGATGCCATGTACGGAGACTACAACCTGCTTGCCTCCTTGTGCGATGCCGCCGCGGTTATTCCAACTGCTGTTGGTGCGGATATCCAACGCATCACCAGCCTCGACAAACCCTTGCTGATTGTCAATCGACTGATGGGCGGCAAGCTGCAAACGCCCCTGACTGATCACCTTGCCCTGCGTATTATTCAGGCTCTGTACCATCAGATTCAGGTTTTCTCCGCTCATTTCTCCGGACTGGTTATCAACACTGCCGGTAGCATTCAACGTCAGTTCCTTCTGGCTCTGAATAAACCCCTTCTGGCGGTTAGTCAACTGCCCGCCTTGCAGTGACATCGCACTGCGGCTGAACAAGTTGCCTGCGTCATTGTTAAGCAGACTGTCCGTACCGCCCTGCCAGTTGAGGTGTTGCTGCGCCGTCAGGGTGCCTGCCTGATTAATGACATCCCCCGTACTGTTGAGTGTCAGATAGCCACCCGATTGTAGTTTGCCGTCTGTGTTGTTGATGCTATGTACGGAGACTACAACCTGCTTGCCCCCTTGTGCGACGCCGCCGTGGTTATTCCAACTACCGTCCGCGCGGACATCCAGCATATCACCAGCCTCGACAAACCCTTGCTGATTGTCAATTTCTTGATGGGTGCCAAGCTGCAAACGTCCCCGACTGACCATCTTGCCTTGCGTATTATTCAGGCTCTGTGCCGTCAGATACAAGTTCTCACCGCTCATTTCTCCTGACTGGTTATCGATGCTGCCGGTGGCGTTCAACGTCAGTTTCTGCTGGCTCTGAATAAACCCCTTCTGGCGGTTGGTCAGCTGCCCGCCTTTTAGCGACATCGCACCTCGACTGAACAATTTACCCTCATCATTGTTCAGTAGGCTGTCCGTACCGCCCTGCCAGTTGAGGTATTGCTGCGCTGTCAGGATGCCTGCCTGATTAATGACATTCTCCGTACTGCTGAGCGTCAGGTCGCCACCCGATTGTAGTTTGCCGCCGGTGTTGTCGATGCCATGCACGGAGACCACAACCTGCTTGCCCCCTTGCGCGATGCCGCCGCGGTTGCCCCAGATGCCGTCGGTGCGGATATCCAGTGCATTACCGGCCTCGACAAACCCTTGCTGATTGTCAATTGACTGATGAGCGGTAAGCTGCAAACGCCCCTGACTGATCACCTTTCCCTGCGCATTATTCAGGCTCTGTACCGTCAGCTTCAGGTTTTCGCCGCTCATTTCTCCGGACTGGTTATCGATGCTGCCAGTGGTGTTCAACGTCAGTTTCTGCTGGCTCTGAACAACTCCCTTCTGGCGGTTGGTCAGCTGCCAGCCTTTCAGCAACATCGCACCGCGGCTGAACAATTTGCCCCCGTCATTGTTCAACAGGCTGTCCGTGCCGCCCTGTCAGTTGAGGTGTTGCTGCGCCGTCAAGGTGCCTGCCTGATTAATGACATCTCCCGTACTGTCGAGCGTCAGATCGCCACCCGATTGCAGTTTGCCGTCGGTGTTGTCGATACCATGCACGGAGACTACAACCTGCTTGCTTCCTTGTGCGATGCCGCGGCGGTTATTCCAGCTGCCGTCGGTGCGGATATCCAGCACATCACCGGCCTCAACCAACCCTTGCTGATTGTCAATCTCTTGATGGGCGGCAAGCTGCAAACGCCCCTGACTGATCACCTTGCCCTGCGTATTATTCAGATTCTGTGCCGTCAGCTTCAGGTTTTCACCTCTCATTTCTCCGGACTGGTTATCAACGCTGCCGGTGACGTTCAAGGTCAACTGTTGACCAGCCAACAGTCTGCCCTGACCGTTATTGATATCCGCCCCCGACGTGATGCTCAGTGCCGACTGACTCTGCAACGTACCACGCTGATTGTCGATTGCCTGACGGGTGTCAAGCTGCAAACGTCCCTGACTAACTACCTTGCCCTGCGTATTATTCAGACTTTGTGCCGTCATATGCAGGTATTCACCGCTTACATCCCCAGACTGGTTGTCGACGCTACCGGCAGCGTTCAAGATCAGCTGTTGACCGGCCAGCATTTTGCCCTTGCCGTTATCGATATCCGCTCCCGCCGTGATGCTCAGTGCTGACTGGCTCTGCAACGTACCGTGCTGGTTATTCAAATGTCCAGTCTCAAGAAGCAAATTACCGTTGCTACCCACCACCCCGCCGTCACGATTGTCCAGCAGGCCGCTCACCCGCCAGTGTTGCGCCGTGCCGTCAAGCGCCACCAGACGTCCTTGTCGATTGTTCAGGGTAGCGGCATTCAGGCTAAGTTGCCGGGTTTCAATGCTGCCTTCGGTGTTATCCAACACACCGGTCAGCGCAAAACGACTTTCCCCAGCATCAACCTGGGACCAGACAGCCCCTTGAGTGAACAAGCTGTCAGCGTCAACCGCCCAACGGCCAGCACGTACCTGCGCCTGCTGCGCCTCAATATTGCCCGAGGTGTTCACCGTGAGTTGTCGGCTGTCGACCTTTGCCTGTTGCAAGGCAACGCCGCTGGCTTGTGCCGTAATCACGACACGGCTGGCCGCCAGATTGCTTTGGCTGACATCAACCCTGTGACCAGTCACGCTGACATCGCTTTTACTCAGCAAACTGCCTCTAGCTTGGATATTGCCCTGGCTGCTCAGTGTCAAATCCGCCTTGCGCGTCAACGTGCTGTTTACATCGCTGCCTGCCAGCAAATGCCCGCTGCTCTGAATGCCTCGGTCAGATGCCAACTGGATGTCGCCAGCTGCCGCCAGAGTACCTGACTGACGAATGTCGCCTTCGCGGCTTTGTACGACAAGCTGCCCGCCACTGTGTAGTTTACCGTGATGTTCAATACCATCTCTGGCGGTCAGGGTGACATCGCCACCAGCTTGAGTGACGGCCTCCACAGCCTCCGACTGCCAACTGAGCCGACCTTCACTGCTTACGATCAACGTCTTGCCTGCCTGCAAGTGTCCCCCATGATTACGCACACCTACACCCGCATCGGTGCCTATCATGCGAATATGGCCGCTATACATGCCGCCCATCTGTCCCATGTCTATCGCTAACTCAGGAGCCTTGCCATCCGCGCCCAGCGGCATAACCGTCTTACCATCCGCACTAATACGGTTTCGGCCCGCCACCACTGAAAGTTCCTCTTTGGCCCAAACGCCAGCATTCACTGCCACCGCACGTGCCAGAATATCGACATACTTGGTGTCATGGCGAGGATCACCGTTGAGTCCTCCACTCCCAATATGCACCAAACCACGCTCTACCTGATACCCCGCCAGACTGCCGTCAGCGTTCAATTGCGGCTTACCGGTGGTCAGCGTCATGCGTCCGGCATTGATGGTGCCACAACCGTTGCACACAATTCCCGATGGGTTGGCCACAATCACCTGCGCTCTGCCACCGGCCACCTCCAGAAAACCCCGCAACTGGCTGGGGTTGCTACTGTTTACCTCATTGATAATGATCTGGGCCGGCGCTGCGTTCGGGTCAAGCCGGGGGTTGCCCTGTATCATCCCTGCCAGTTGGGTGGAGGTCATTACCGCTGAGTTGTTGAGAATGGCGCCTCTCTGGTCAACATCAAATTGCTTGTAGGGATTATGCGATATCCCTGCCCGGTTAGGTGCATTGATATTGACCTGCGGCAGGCCGTTTTGGGTTACTATGACTTCCGGCCGCCGGGCGTGCGCCGCCTGTTCGTCAGCCATGATGCCGCCAGCCGACGCTTGCCCGGTAAACAGTGCCATCCCTAGCAACCACACCGCACGACGCACCGTCACCCACAGGCGCGATACGCCGCAGCGTTGCCCAGCCGTAGTATTGCAGCCGCGAGCCAGTTCCGATACCACCCGCAATTCACCGTGCGTGCGGCTGTAAATAAGGCAATAACACTGTTTGTTCATAAATCATGTCCGAGTTAAATAAAAGGCAACGTGTGCTTGTGACAAGGTTGACCGGCGTCATCAGATTTCTAGGTTGACACTGAAACCACTACTCACGCCCGGGGTATGAAAACCTTTTGGCTTGTAGAGCGGTACCCCGGCAAACAGGTCGTAATGGAACCGCCCCCACAACGTGCCACGTACACCCAAAGCGCCGCCCGCCAGCTGATGCCCGGCAAGATGACGAGTTCCCGGTCCATCTACACGACCATAGTCTGTTGCCCAGTAAAACTCGTGGCCGCGCGACAACACATTCCAGGCCAGCTCATTACGCCAAAGCAATCCCTTTTCACCGGACAACATCTGCTCGCCGTCAAACCCGCGCACGGTGTAACGCCCGGCAATAGACATCCGGTCCTGCGGCGTCAGAGGATGTCGGCTCCACTGCCAGCGTACGCTGGTGTAATAACGCCAAGGCTGCTTACCCCAAGCGAGAGGTATATTCAAACTGACATCGCCCAAGGCAATGCCGGTACGGGCACTGCCCCCGTGATAGGCTTCTTCAGGCGCCGGCAAGGCCCCAAACGCTCCAGTGCCCCGCCGCCAGTTGGTGTTAGCGTCTAGCGTGACATTGCCAAGGTAGCTACGCTGGCTGAGTCCGAGTTCCCAGCCAGCAGTACGGCGGCGCTGTTGTTCCATCTCGACGCCATTTACAGAATTCGTAGAATGGCGGTGAAAGACGCGCATATTGAGGGTAGTTTTATGCGACTGATTGCGAAACAGCAGCCTAGACACGGTAAATTGCGCATTCTCGCTCTTGCCGCGGTAAGTCAGCACTTGGCTGACCTCGGCGATATTCTGGTGATAGGTGTAGTCGTTGTAGTTAGCGGAAAAAGACCAGTAGCCAAGCGGGAAGAAGTAGTTAACGGTACGGGAACGGTTACCAAAGGGGCCGTGCTCAAACAAATCCTTGCCGATGTTGGCATAAAACAGGTCGTTCTGGGCAAAAGGCGCATCAATCGCCAGGGTCACTGATCCCAGATAGCGGCCTGTGCTTTTGGCGCCACTGTCATCAAGACTCAGACTGAGGCGAACCGGGAGCCGACTTTCTTTCCAACTAACCAGCAGGTCACTGGTGGCTTCCTGCTGACTGGGTACAATTTTAATATCAGCCTCAGCACTGGGCACCCGTTTGAAATTTTCCAGCGCCTGCTCAATATCACGCAGGTTGAGAATATCCCCGGATGCGGCAGGCATGGCATTCCATAACCGCCCACGCCAGGAGGTCGACTCATCAAAGTGGATGTTAGCAATGCGGCCAGGTTGGAGCGTCAGCGTCAGTACGCCCTGAGTCAGATCCTGCTCCTGCACCATCACACGGGTGGTGACGTAACCTTTTGCCAGAATGGCGTTCTGCACCTTGTTGATAGCCAGCAAAATCCCCTGCCTGCCTAGACAGCGCCCTTTAGCGTCTTTTGCTGCTTCCAGCGCCCATTGAAAACGGCTGGCAGCATCCCCTTCCAAATGCAGAGCGTTGATGGTAAAGCAGGGATGCTCACGATCAGGATAATCAGGCAGGAGCACGTCGGGTCGCTTGAGCCGCACAGTCGGTGCCTTTGCCTCTAGACGTTGTTCTAACGCTTGTTGTTGCTGTTTCTGATGAATAAAGAGTTGGTCATCTGCCTGCACAGGCTGAATAGCAAATACAGCCCATCCGGCCAACCCTACGAATATTTTACCGCGAGTTACCGTTGCCATAGTTGAACCAGTACAATACTTAATTATTATTTAATAGTTTTAAGGGAAATATTAGGGGAAGTATTATGGTTGAAGGTGTTTTATTTTCAAGCCATGAGACTGATAATTAACCAAAAAGGCGAACATTCAGACTAACCAACTGTAATCATGCAACAAAACGGTAATAAACTAACATTAATGAAACGTATTATATGTAGTATTAAGCATATTCATCTGAGTTTTACATGTCGCAAAAACAAAAACATGACAAATATAATTAATAAAAATAATAAATTAAGCAATTTACTAAGTATTTTTCAGAGTATTCTGACGGGAAGAAATCCCATCCTTTTAGACGAAAAACGCGTCCTGCTATTTTCCTTTCGATAACATCTTCCGCATCAACACCTGCCCAAACATCCCTTGCAGATTGCCTTGCCTATGCCCCCCTGATCCATCATGCTCGTAATATCACCTATCCGAACACTGGCCCATACCAAGGCCCCCAGCCAGCGGGCTGTTTCCCACCATAATGTCAGGAAATTCAACGCAAACACGACAAAAGTCAGCGTCAATATGGTCTTAAATTCTTAGGCAGCAAACAGCAGGATCAGCGGTATCAGGATATACAACGCCACTAGGATCACCACCTACATCAATTGGCAAAGCCTGACGTACCGCATCAAACATTAGGCAAAATCGGTTTGATTATCCCCAGAACACTGACCATTGAGGTCAATATCGCCAGCTTAGTCATCACACCCATCACACCTTTAGAGTCGATGATCATGAGTTAGTTATAAGAGATTACATCAGTTCAAAAAAACTCCCTATCTTGTGACAAGGTGTTTAATGACCTGCTTCTACAGAAGAAATGATTCGACCGGAACCCAGAGACAGGAAGGGCTTTATGCCCCTCCTGTGGTTTCTCCTGTTAACTCAAGATAGCGAAGCCAAGTACCGCCTGTCGGCTTAACAGTTTTGCGGCAGGCTCTCGCGAACGCCGTCACCCCACTCAACTTAGCCAGACCAGAGCCTCCATGTCCGTGACCGTGACCGAGACGACAATATCCACCACCATCACCAACTACTGGATGGCCCAAGGCAGCTCGAACAAGCCAATATTGGCTGCTCCCAGCTTGGTAAAACCCTTGACCAAGTGATCCACGCTGATCACCGACGAGGAACCTTCCAGCTCGATTTGCAGATGCCGGTGCGTCACCGCCTGGCTACCGAACACCTTGCGCATCACCAAGGCTGTGCCATTGTCCGAATCGGTCAGCATCAAGTCATCCTCGTGACGGCTAACGAGGATTTTTTCCGCATCAACCGCCAGTATGATCAAACGATCCAGAACATGGTTCGGATCATCGTTGTCAATGACAACCGTACGGTAATACGACCACATCATCTGGCTGAGGCGGTAGGTATCGCTACCGGCGCCACCATGCAACACCACGCTATCGACACCCGCGATCAGCATTGGGCTCAGATCACCCTTGCCCCCATCTTGAAGCAACAGCGACGAACCAATGCGTTCGACATCGGCGTAATGATTCAGCTTCTGCGCACCGCTCTCCTTGACCTGGTACAGCATCTGGTCCGTTGGGTTGTACACGTACGCGCCCTTCTTCCCGACAGCAATGCCGATAAAACGCAGGTTGTCCGAAGCAGAGATTCCACCGAGGGAGAACACCTGACCACTACCGACATCGAACCAGCCTTGTGTATCATCACCTTGCAAGGTCAGCACGCCTTTGACTCGCCACTGACCGGCAACCTCAGCAAGTGCCTGTGACAGACGGACGAGGTTGTCCTGTTGCCAATCTTTGTCGACAGCAACCAACTGCAATTTGCCGTCATGAGTTCGCAGCAGGATCTCACCCTTAACGGTGGTCAGGCGCAGCCCGGCATCGACTTGTTCCGCCGCCTTGAGGTGAAGTTCAGGCTCCAGCTCATTGGCCGCAGGAAGTTGCGCCGAGGCTTCAAGCACCTCGTCGGTACCGAACGCGGCAGCCAGCGCATCGGCAGTCATAGCTGGCTGACGATACAACTTGCCGCTGGCGGGTTCGAACAGTCGCGCACTGGAACCGTCCGCTTCAAAACCCAAGAACTGCGGATGTTTGTCTTGCAGAGCGGCCGAAGCGACGACTATCTGACCGTTGTGGCACCACACCGGCAGCAAGCTCTTGCCGTCGGCGCCCTTGACCCCAAACACCGCCAGGGTAGCTCTGCCGTCTGTGACACTGGTCAAGTCCTGCCACCAGTGGATACGTCCCTTAAGCCAATGCTCGTTGACCGCTGCGTAGCTAAGCTGCCCCAGTGCATCAAGCCGGGCCACACGCCCGTCTTCGGTCACCACGATCAAGTGACCGTTCAAATTGATCACGTTGGTCAAGGCTGGCGTAGTGACCCGCAATGCGCTCGGCTGGTTGGCGTCGAGTACTTCTTGCCCTGGACCTTCTTGACGGAACAGGGTCTTTTGCTCCTTGCTGTAGAAGAAAAACACTTCCTTGCCACCGAGCAACGGCATACTCCCCGCTAACACCAAGTCAGCCGGGATCTGCCAAGCACTGCGGGTTTGTTCATGTGCTTCGAAATGCAAGGTCTGATCCGCTGGCGGCGCCAGATTCGGCTTGATTAGCGTACCATCGCTGGTGCGTATCCAATAGCGGTGCGGCACGCCAGTCGCATCCACGCCGAACACTGTAACCAGCGCCGCGCTGGTCGGCTGGATCAACCGTGCGCCCAAGGTATACATTAGGGTCCCGCGCTGAGTGCTATTGCTCCTGTAGCCCTGGAGTATGGCCTCAAGCTCATCACCATGCCGACCGATGCGTGCCGAAAGCTGGAGCAGCGCATCATCGCCCACCGCACTAACCAACTCCATTCGGTCACCGATGATCCGATAGCCCAGTTCAGCCTCCCTCTCCTTTAGCCGATAACGGCGCGCCAAGTAGACCACATCTCCCTCCTGCCAGAACCGGCTGATATGGCCCGCATTCTGGTTGAACCAAGGCTCAAACTGTGCGTCGACCTGTCCGGTGGCGATGTCTACCCGCCACGCCACCGCGTTGTCGGCGTCGTAGAAATAAGCATAGTCGCCCATCACCGCCCCCAGTTGGGCACGTCTGGCCTGTTCATTGGTGGTGTCAGTGAACAGCATGCGGTCTTTGGCCACGTCGTAGAAAGCCCGACCAACATCTCGCCCTTTGTGTCTGTAATTCTCCACCACCACGTACTGACCGTGTAGCTGATGCGCCTTAGCCAAATCACTCAGATGCTGCTCGATTCGCTGACCGGGCACCTGCCACTTGCTCGCATCTTCGCTTATTACCTGAGCTGTCAGGCTAGCGAAATCGACTTTGCGCACCTCCCCCTTGCCGTTGACTACCAATACCTGACTGTTCTGAGCCAGATAGAGTTTTATCACAACCTCCTTGCCCTTCTCGCCGACCAACAGTTGGTCCTTCGACACGCTGATGCTGTCGCTGGCGAGCTGGCTGCTGTCGATGATCCACGTACTGGCAACATCGCTGGTGAGATTAACCTTAGCGCCTTCGTTAAGGCCGATCAGGTATTCGCCGCCCGCCCCCTTGATCTCATAACACAGAAAGCCGTGCAGCTCTTTGGGCAATTCGGGCGCCACGAGTTGCCGGTTGCGCTGATCGAGCACTACCTCGATCGGAGTGTCGACGTACTCATGATGAATCCTGCGAATCGTCTCCTCCCCCGGAAAGATGTAGAAGTCGTAGTCGAACCGCTTGTCTTCCTCAAGCCTGCGGATCACGTCAAAGCCAGCGTCGTGGCGAGTGGTGGCGCCGGGAAGCAGCATGTATTCGTAGCTAATGTAGGACTTAGGTGTGCCCGGCAAGATCACAACGTTGCTGTCGCCGTGCTCAAGGGGTCGGGAAACATCCTTATAACCAATGCCGCTGCGTACTTCGATCGCCTGACCACGGTCGTGGACCATTCGCGGAAAGTCACCGACCCAGAAGAAGTAATTGATTTTCCCTGAACCAGTAGAGCCGGAATGGGTGCGGTAGATGTACTGGCTGTCGAAATCGATCTGATTCTTACTCAGATCTAAAGTCTTGATCACAGCACCGGCCAAGGGCACCAGTACTTGTTTCTCGTTGTCATACCGATAGCCATTGCCTTTGTACGCCTTGTCAACCGCATCAAAGTAACGGCCCACCGCCTTGGCATCCTCGGCGACCGCACCAAAGGCTTGAGCCAGCGCCGTAAAGCCCACCGCGAGTCCGCCAAGGATCACTCCGGCCCCACCAAGTATCGCCCCGGCCGTCGAGGCACCGACCAACCCGGCCCCTATGCCGGCTGCGCCAGTGACAAAGCTAGCCGAGTCGAACGCAAGCTGGGTGCCGAACACCGCCTTCTGCACATCATTCTCGGCATGGGCCAGTTCATAAGCATCCAGACCGATCATGGCTCCGCCAAACAACACGCCAACGCCTTCGTTGACGGTGTGGCCCAGACTCAAGGCAAATTCCTTAAACGACGTTTGGGCAGCCACCACTTCGCCGCGCAGTGCCGTACGCACTAGTGCCGTGACTTTGATCACGTCCTGCACGCCACCATGAACCATCTGGACAAAGTTAAGGTAGCTGTGGACTTTGAGCGCGGTAGCCAGATCAGGCGAAGCCATCCCGTTTGCAGCATCATGACGGTTCTTGTCAGAAAACCACTGGATCAACGCCTGTACCGCAAACCCGGCATTTAACCCATCCACCGGCGCGGCCTCGCCAACCCCGCCGCGCGGCCGCATCCGTCCACTCTCCAGAGTAAAGTGCTCGTTCAGTACACTCATGTGATCATCGACGAAGCGCCGGAATTCGACGAAAGTGCTATCATCAGTGTCCAACCAGCGGGTCTGCTCGGGTTGATCACGGTTGATGAACTGGACTCGGTAGCGGCCTTTCCCTTGCTCTTCGGTGGTAGCGATGATCGGTAGCCAGCGGCTGTTCAGTTGGTGCTCTTGCGCCAACTGGATACTGGCGGCTTCGAACCGTGCCCCCCATTGCTCGGCATCAAAGGCTTGCAGCGCGGTGCCCAATTGCAAGTCTTCCGTGATCCGCTCTTGTGCACTCATCACCTGCTCGACCTGGCGCCGTTGCCCGATGACGCTGGACAGTTCCTCAAATCTGGTCAGATCAGCCACATTCAGACCATTACCCACGGGTACCTCAGCCATTTTGCCGGTATCGATCTCAATCAGGTTGAAGGCCGGTGCCGACTTGCTGCCGAACGAGCCATAGTGCACGGCGAGTCTGCGCCCTACTAAGTGTTGCTCCATAGCCCTGGACAAACTTTTGGTGTTGTCGAAGGCAAAGATCCCGACGTTCGGGTCATAAAAGTAGTAGCGACGGCCTTCGGTCGTGACAGCGCTCCCGACCATCATTGAGTGATTCTGGGTATTGAGCGCGAACATCGAGGTTCCGGTCGTTGCAGCCAGCCGCGATACCACTTCGGACAATCCGAACTGCCCTAGTTCCGTGGAAGCCTGAACAGCTTCGACATTGGAATGCAACTTGATCAGGCTGTTCCTGAGGAGCGTGGAGCTGCCCGCCTGAGGGTCGGCGGAGGCGAAGAACAACTTTTGTACAAGGCTGTTGATGCCGATCTCACCGCCACTAGCCAATGCCACAGTCATAGCCCTGACCAAAGGGTAGCAACGGCCGCCAGATCGGTCACCGACCAGCGACAGATAAAAGTCTTGTGGCACCAAGCGGTCGAAGACACTGCCGGCGTCATGGAAATCCTCGCTGAATACCGCAGTCTGCCGCAATACCTTATCGATGTACTCTGCCCGGCTGGTTTCGGTGATGCGGCCGCTCAAGGCGCCCCGTTGCTCGGGAGTGAGTTTTCCCTCAAGAAACAGGCGCTTCATCTCCAGTGCCGACATTTTGTGATCCACTCCGGGGAGCTCGATCTCACGGAAGTTTCGCAAGCCATCGCTGAATCCAGTGCCCCGCGCCCCGCGCTGATAAGCTTCGGAGATAGCGTAACGTTCACCCACGCTATCAGATCGCTGCTTACCCCCGCCCTGAATGGCTGTATCGTCAATCCGTACCACCGCAGCGCTGCCGTTTTTGGTCTTGATCTGCTGCCAAAGCCAGCTTTGTTCGACAAAGCCCGCTTCACGCAGGACCGTATCATATTGCGCCTTGTAGTACTCCAGAGTGATATTGAGCTGCTTTATCTGTTGGTTAATTAAGTCGCGCCGAATGGTATTGCGCCGATTCTCATAGAGTTTGTTTCGCTTATCCACCAACTGCCTGGTATCAGCATTGATCCTGTCATCAACCTCGGCGCACAGCTTGGTCCACGCGGCAATCGCCGGGTGATCAGAAGAAAACTCACCCTCTGTGTATACACCGTCGGAGACTCCTGAGATTGATACCCCGAACTGGGTGGCTACCTTCTTCAATTTTTGATGAATTTGCTCGCGGTAGGCGACGAATTGGGCCTGATTTCGTTCAACCACTTGACTGTCCGCCATCTGGATCGAAAGCGGCTCCTCGTCGTCACGCAGCCTCAGCCGGAGCATCTGCCCATCCCGCTGATATTCCTGACGCTGGAACACCAACCGCCATTCATTATTAACGTACTGCATGTACGCCGCAGCGAGGCCCTCCGTGGTACCAGCTATCTGGTAATCCTTATAATCCACTGCCATGACCACGTTGTCGTACAACAACGAACTGTTCACTCGACCGTCGTGGTAGACCCGGAAGGTATTAGCATCAAGACTAGTCATCACCAGCGAGCCGCCCGATAGCGTCCCGGTAAACAGAAAGTTCCCCGCGATTGTACGTTTGGGAATGTCCACATAGGCGGGTACCGCATTGGCTTGGTTCGGGCCGTTATAGCCGAGGAAGTACGCCGGTATGCTGCTTGAGGATATATCATTGGCGCTTTGCTCAGTGTACTCAAGCTCATACAAGCCTGATCCGACCTTCACCAACTGAGCGCTCCCCTCTGCCGGGAGGCGCCCCGATCTGACCAGCGCCTCAGCACTGACAGTGTGTGTTTTGGCGAATAATACAGGATCAGTGACAAACTGATGAATGTCGGCACTGCCTTGGCGGGGTTCAAACCCATCACCTACAGACGTCAACCCAGCCTTGAGCTCGAGATCCTTCACCGCCTGCCCCAACAGCGCCGGTCTTGGACCAATGCGGGTAAAACGCGGTGGATGGAACTCGTCAGCTGCCGACAAGCCCTGATTGATGATCGGCAAAACGCGCGCCATCCCTCCGTCATACAGCTTACCCTGTAATGCCTTCTTGCTGCCTTCAGCGCGGTACTTGTCAAACATCTGCAACATGTCCCTGCCGATACTGTCCGCGTCCTCCGGTTCATAACGCGCAGCGACGTAGAAAGTTTCGAAGAACGAATGATAACCGTTACGTATCATGAAAGCCGCATTGGCCATCTGGAATTGCCAATACTGCCTGACGTTCAACGCGCCACCGAACAATTCCGGCAAGGCATTGCTGACCGTCTGGGTGGTCCCGGAAATCCCCCCCACGAACGGGGTGTCCAGGTCATTCATATAGCGCGTGGCGTCATTCTTGGGGTCCGGATGGAACTGGTTGTAGCTGCGGTACTTATCATCTTTGATTAGGTACGAACCATCGTGATATGCCTGTTCCTCAGAGCTGGTATTGAGGATCAGATATGGGTCGGGCTGATTCAACCGGTTATTGATCATGACTTTGCTGGCACCCAGCGCAGCGTGAGGATTGACCGGGACCGCGGCTTTGGAAAAGCTATCGGCTACCGGGCGCAAGGCATGGAATAAAATTTGTTTGCGCAGGCTCCTGCCCTCATTACTCAACAGCGCCGCCTCAACCACCGGACGCAGTTGCGCATCGGCATTCTCAAGGCCCTGTGGACCGGTCAACAACAAGGTGAGCAATTTGCCATCCAACGAGCGCTCAACCTCTGCCTGATCGAAAACATGGACTTTCGGATTGCTTGGATGCTGTGCCGCGTTGGCACTGGCGACCCGCTGGGTTTCCGCTTCGACGGCCCGAGTACGCCATTGTTCGTACAGCGGTGCCAGCAACTCCCTGGCCTGGGCAATATCACTTTGCACATAGCCATTTTGCAGAACCTTGACCACAGCCGGGTTTTTCACCATTCTCGTCGCCAGCCTGAACAATAACGGGTCATTATCTCTGCTTCGCCAAACCGAAGCGGCGAACACCTGTTCCCACAGCACCTTATTCAAGTTATTACCCTTGATATCGCGCATGTTGTCACGGGGGTACTTCGGCGCCAACACCCCTGCGGGGGTGATGTGGTTACGTTCAAGCAAACGCACTAGTTGTTGCACGAACGCTGTACGCTCGATGCTGCCTTCAAACAAGCGACTGGCCTTCATACCGCCGCTACGCAGTTGTTCCAACTTCTCGAAAAATGCGGCGTTGTATTGATACAGTGTGTCAGTCTGTGCCTTGCTCAAGTGACTACTACTAACCTTGTCGCCATCAACGCTCATCACCCCAAAAGGCGTCGCGGACAGGTGGTCGTTGTCCTGAGGCATTTCCAGCAAGTACTGACGACCGGCAAAACCTACCGACCGTTCCAGCTCATGGATATTGACGAAAAGCCCGTCACGGTCCGGATGGTAACTACTCTGGCGAAACCCCTCCAAGCCGATAGTCCGAAAGCTAGCGATATCAGCATTCTGGTTGATCAGGTCACTCAAAGCGCTTGCCAATGGCACTTCACGGGTGATGGTAGTATTCGGAGCCTGGCCGGACACCTGAATCCCGATCTGATTCGGCACCTTGCGGTCAACGCTAGTCAGTAGCATCTTGCGACCGTTACCCAGCAACTGAGCCTTGAAACCTCCGCGCAAGGTGCTTTCTGAAACCAGGTAGTTGGCGAAGTACTTCTCGACGAATTCGGTTTTGACCAGCACCGAGCGAATTGGCGTATAAGTCGGCGAACGAAAAGATGGCGGCTCATTTTTGAGTCGGTATTGCTGTTGCCAAGCCAGTGAACGGGCGGCGGTACCGAAGGAAAAGTTGAGTACCCCATCCGTCAGCACGACCAGCCTGCCGTTCTCCAGGAAGAAGTCTTTGAAGCGGCCATCGGTGCTGGCATTAACTAGCGCGACATTCATGCGGATGTAACCAGGACGCTCCTCCATCATCAGCAATGAAATATTTACCGGCAGATCATCGGAGGCCTGAGGCACCTTGGTCAGCGCGCCGAGAGCGGCGGCCTCTTCCGTAGCAGATGCCTTGAGCAAAGCGTTGTAGCGGGCATTGACATCCTTGTAGGCTTGTAGCTCAGAAAACAGCGTCACATATTTTTGGCTGAACGTGGAATCAGCCACTTGTATGGTCAGTTGTTGTTCCAGACGCTTGATTTCGGTATCCAACTTAGCCTGCTTGTCCACCGCGTTTTCTTTCAATGTCGTCGCATTCAGGGGCTTGGAGTCGTCGGGACTGAGCATGACCAAGACCTTACGCCAAGTGCTATCAAAGTGCGTCATGGCCGTCTGCTGGCGGCGGTATAACAGGATGTCACGGTCCAGTTGCTGCTTGTAGGCGCTAATCGCCGGCGTACCAGGCACACCATTCATCTGCTGCCGTCTTTTCTGTAACGTCTGCAACTGGTCGCCGACAGAAACGGGGTTGTCCTGCATCTGAAAATATTGAGCAGCCAGCACGCTCAGAGTGCTCTGCTGCATTTCCTGTAGCCGCTCGTCTACCTGCCTGATGTAGTCGGTACGCTCATCAGGACTCATGTTGAACCATTCGGTTTGACGACCCGCAGCCTCAATCTGTCCATCGATCAGGGTATTGAGCAGGTTCGTGAAATCTTTGGATATAGAAACCATTGCAGTGATCCTCTGTCTGTTTTTATAAGATCGGGTCAAAGGCAAATGTCATTTTATGCCTCCTTATTTTGGTGATAATCGCAGGTCATGGTTCCTTAGGTTCGTGAATATTGGATAGTCAACATTTATCCTCTCTATAGTTATGGTCATAATTATCTCCTTTATTTTCCGGCTATATTACAAACCACATTAATAATAACCTTGGATTATAGTCACCCAAGGATAGATATAAATATCAATTATTAATAACATGAATTATTTATTAATATAATTATTTTCATGCAAACATATTTTTGAATCATATTGTTATGTTTTTTATAAGACGTTGAATAAATAATGACGGATTTTAGGAAGGTTATTTATTAGTGGGTTTTTGTATCTAATTTTTACGTTAAAGAGCGATATTTAAAAATTTCCACTGCAACTATCAAGCAATCCAAATTAATATAATGTTTTACTATTAATCGATTAGGTATCTGTATTTCAACAATCTATCTCTTTATTTATCAAAAAAACCATTATGGGCACTATTTGCATAAACTTAAAAAATCCCCTATCTGCAACTAAAGAATTTCTCTATTACCAGTTATATAAATAATACTACCGACCAAGGAAACAACTGTGATGATAGATGCCACCTTAATAGGTTCATGGTGAGATAGATAACCAATAAGCAATGATGCCAGTCCCGCACTACCTAATTGCAAGGTTCCCATTACGCCGGAAGCTGTCCCTGCCGCTTGAGAATGAGCGGCAATTGCTGACGCAGTACCTAGTGGCAGCAAAAAACCATTACCGAAAGTCAATACTGATATTGTTAGCACAGAAGTTATCAATGGGTAGGAACTAAAAAACATTTGTATCGTGAAAGCAATACCTCCAACAGCAAAGATAAAATAGCCATGAGAAATCGTCTTTCTCACGCCCTGCCGGCGACTTAATTTTTTAGCAGTAAGATTTCCCAACACATAACTCAAAGAGAGCATTATATAAGTGTAGCCAACATATTTTTCTGGTAATCCCATAGCGGTAAGAATAAATGGAGATTCAATCAAATAAGAAAAATATGCCGTATAAGCGAAACAAGGTATTGCTGCATAGTAAAGAAACTCTTTATTTATTATCACCTGGTAAGTACTGACTAATACATTTTTAACACTCAAATTTTGACGTTTTTCTATTGGTAGTGATTCTTTCAGAACTAGCAAGCACAACATAAGCGTGGCTGTTATAAATAAAGTAAGAAATAAAAAACAGGCTTTCCAACCATAATATTCACTTAACATACCGCCGATCATGGGTGCGACAGCGGGTGACATTCCCACAAAAGGGAAAATAATCAGATACAAATTGGCTGCCTCTTCTTTCCCCATCAAATCACTAATAATGGCACGACTCAATGTAATACCAGCACAAGCGCCTATTCCCTGGAATAAACGCAATAATAGTAACTCACTAATATGCGTACTGTAAAAAATACCGATTGTTGAAATCAGCCATATAATCATCCCAGAAATAAGAACCCTTTTTCTTCCGAAACAATCACTTAATGGTCCATAAATAAGTTGAGAAAAGGCTATACCAAATAGAAATATAGCTATTGCACTTTGTATACTAGATTCGCTAACGTGATAATAGTTTCCCATTTTACTCAAAGCGGGTAGGAATATATCTGATGAAACCAGTCCCCCCATAGAAAGAAAAGCCATTAAAACGATAAATAATAAAGATGAAGTTTTGTTGCTCATAGGCCATTAACCAATCGATATAATAAACATTATCCCAAAATAAATTCCGTATAAAATAAAAGTCACGTGCCAGTTAAATTCACATTAAATGCACACAATCACTTATTTAATGAATAAAATTAACACCTTGCATGTAAAAACAACAAGTTACTTTGCATATTATCTTGTACTGCAAGAATTAAGAACTCTTTATAACAGCATAAAGACAAAATCCCATTCACGCTTTAGATTAATAATTTTTTACTCTATAAATAACCCCTCCAAATAGTGAGATACTTTTACACAGCTTCTTTAATAATTAACTTTTACAAAAATAAATTCATGTAAATATCAATTAAAAAAATAGTAACATCAACATCACTTTTAGCAAACAAAAAAACACAGAATTTAAGTTCAAAAATGAACAAAAAAAACACAAAACACAACACATAATGCTAAAAACAAAGCAATTATTATTTGAACAATGATATATACCCTATGGATTTCAAGATGGATCGCGACGGCAAGGGAGCGAATCCCCGGGAGCATAGATAACTATGTGACCGGGGTGAGTGAGTGCAGCCAACAAAGAGGCAACTTGAAAGATGACGAGTATATTTTTTTAAAACTCACAAACCAGTAATACCAGATCACATTTCCTCGCTATTGTTAAGACTCGCAAACTAAGGAGGTACACATGTTAATTTCCGGTAGTTGTCACTGTAAGAATGTTGAATTTACGTTTAATTGGGAGCCTGAACCTCTGGAGATTCCGGCACGAGCATGTACTTGCTCTTTTTGTACCAAGCACAATGCAGTCTGGACATCATTCCCGGCAGGACAGCTTCGGCTGAGTATCAGAGAACAAAAGCTTTTACATAGATACTCTTTTGAAACAGGCACAGCGCAGTTTCACATCTGTAGCCAATGCGGGGTAGTGCCTGTTGTCATCAGCCAGATTAACGGTCGCGATTATGCCGTAGTTAACGTCAATACCTTTGAAGACTTTGACCCTGCGCTGCTTAATTATGTTGCAGCTAAGTTTACTGACGAAAGCGAGCAAGCGCGATTGACGCGTCGCCAACAAAACTGGATTGCTAATGTTGAATATATATAGCCAAAACTAAAGGAGACATAGATTTAGAAGCCAAATTTGGCTGAATAGGAGGGAGGCGTTTTACCACTATTACAAATCACATATATCACAAACCACATATATGGCATGAAAGGTAAAACGCCTTATAAGACTTTTGTTGAAAAAATAAGAGTTTAAAAATGCTCTGTCAGGCAAGGTATGAGATCTGACATGTTATATTTATATTGCGTAATTAGCTGATTTCTTTACCCTCTTATTCTTCATTCTTTGCTTTGCCAATTGGCTAGTCGAAGTACGATGTTGTGATGACACCGCTGCATTTTCTTGAGTGTTATTCAACTTAGATGCCACCGCATTTTCTAGTTTCGACACAGTGCTGTAGGTAAACATCATTGATATAGGAATATCATGATAGATACGCTGTTTGAGCCTTTCATTGATTTGAATGATATCCAATGATGTAGCACCGAGTACAAAGAAGCTGCAATGTTCATCAATTTCAGAAAGCCCCAACTGGTGTTGTACTTCCTCAACAATGACTTGTTTAATCAAAATATTTTTGTCTACGATCTCACTTTTAATCTCTGTCAAAGTACTGGCTTTTTCTCTATCCAGAGTATTGACTCTTTCCTCAATCGGTATTATAGAAACTAATAATCGTTGTTGCGTCACCTGTGAAAGTGCTTGTAGAAATACAGCTTCACCTTGCTGATTGGTTAACCCTGCTGTGGATGCGTCAATTTTCATATTTCTTGACGCCATGCCAACTTCCAGCCAGCGATCCCAAGCGAGAGAATAGACTTTGAATTTTAGATCTCGCCTGTCAGCAATCGCGTCGAGAAATGCATTTGCAGCAACATAAGCAGATTGCCCAGGGGCGCCACAGTAAGAGAGTAATGAAGAACATAAAACCATCGAACTTAGCGGTTTCCCTTCAAAGTACGATATCAGGTTCATTGCCCCTTCTACCTTAGCAGACATGATTTTGCGATGTGATGATATATCAGGTTGCATAATCAACGCCCCGGCATCCGAGCCTGCGCTATGGATCACCATGTTGATGGCCCCATAATTATTTTCCAGATACTGTAACGTGTCGAAAAGTTGGGGTTTATCTGTCACATCCAATTGTCGCAGTATCACTTCCCCACCGAGTTGTTCAATTTTCTCCACACACTCAATTTGTTTAATCAACGTTAATTGCTGCTTGTTTTCCTTGATATTTGCCCATTGTGAACGGTCAGGAATAGCTGTTCGAGAGGCAAGAACAATACGGGCCTTATAGTGTTGCGCCAGGCTTTGTGAGAGCTGCAAGGCGATTCCACCTAATCCACCACTGATTAAGACTAAACATCTCTCATGCAACCCATTACATTGTTGATGAGTTTCAACGCTTTTATTCGGCAGTGCTTTGAACTCTGGCAACCAAATTTGGTTATGTCTTATTGCCACTCGATGATTAATATCAGAGCTGACTAAACGGCGAAGTAAAGACTGGGTTGAATTATCCTTTGCTAATTCATCGAAGGAGATGTCAATTTGATAGCCATAGTGTTCTTGATGCTCGTGGTTAATTGACTGTATTAAGCCTTTCAGTAATGAGATAGCGGCATCGGTGATTTCATAGCCGAGCACATTCTCAATTTGGGGCGTTAACAGAATAAACCGAGAGGCCGCGAGTGACTTACTGGATAATATATTTTTGATACATGCGAGCCATTCAAGATAATGTGCTATTGGATCACCAACAAAGTCTTCTGCATTAGGCATTAATACAAACGAACAACAGCCCGTTAGGTTTAACGAAGGTAATTTATCAACCTCCTCGACAAAGATAATATTTTGTCCTGATAAAACGTTATCGACCAGCGCTCTATTGCTATTAGCTCCACGATGTGTGGTTAGAACATATACCTGACCTTCATGTGCCATTTTCTTAATATCATCACACGAGCTTCTATACCACACTGGTCGATACAGGATATTTTGTTTTATATCCGGTGATTTAATCTGTGGCGTTCGACCTTTTACCAACCGATCTCTGATCTTTGTAAACTCTTTTTCAGCAAATGCGTACACAGGTAAATGAATGAGACGACCAGATTGGCTGCTCGGCACTTGCCAGTTTCCTAATCCGACAGTACACCACAACTTAGCAATTTGGCTGTAGAAATAGGTGATATCCCCCTCAGGTAAATTCGGATGCCTTAACATATTGGCAATATGTATTTGTTGATCCGATTTTTGTTTAAAGAATTTCTGTACACAACTAGCAAGAGTGTTGCCCGGCCCTACTTCGATGAAAACAAGATGTTGCTGCGAAGAAAGCGTCTCTAAACACCCTAAAAAGTCGACTTTATCTCTTTGATGAGACAACCAATATGCCGGTTTTCTAATTTCATTATTATCATGCCAATCACCAGATAGGTTTGACAAAATTGGGATATTTACAGAATTAAACGCGACCGTTTGCAATGCCTGCTCATATTCATCCTGTATTTCATCGATCGTTTTAGAATGGAACGCGTGGGTAGTTTTTAGTTGACGCGAATGAATGCCCTGTAGTTGCAAATAAGATTTCAGGTTCTCGATATCTTCAATAGAACCAGACAATACTGTTGAATCTTTACCATTAACCGCCGCAATTTCTAAACTTCCCGCCAATAGTTCTACAACTTGCTCTTTTGACAAAGGCACACTCAACATGGCGCCTGGAGACATTTTCTCCATCAATTGCGCTCGTCTACCAACCAAAAATAGAGCATCTTTTAGCGCAAAAACCCCTGAAATAGTCGCCGCAACATATTCACCCAGACTATGACCTAATAATATATCAGGCTGAATACCCTTTGATTCCATTAATCGCGTTGTCGCGTATTCAACGATGAATATGGCAAGCTGTATGATTTCGGCAGGAAACGCATTAGAACTTTCCGGTTCCATTAAGTAATTTCTTATCTGTTCTCTTTTTTCATCGTCCAAAAGTGATAAACAGTGCTCTACTTGCTCTTTAAAAACCGACTCACGGAGATATAAACCTAGCCCCATAGTCTGATATTGCGAGCCTTGACCGGGATAGAGAAAAACAACACGTTTGTTTGCAGATTCACACCGACCACGAACAAAGTCGGCTGTAGAGTATATCGCCCTGTCGTCTGAGCAAACCAGTACAGATCGATAACCAAAACGCTCGCGACCATTTTGTAAGGTATGAGCGACATCAGCTAATTTATTGGGATTAGAGGCTAACCACGCGATTAACCGGTTCTCCATTTCACCCAAACTCCACTCAGATTTAGCCGACAGCGGGAGTAATTTTACTGCATCAGAAGCTTGCTCATCGTGAGGCTCACAGACATATTCTTCCAGTATCACATGGGCATTGGTTCCCCCAATACCAAATGAACTCACCCCTGCTCGCCTCACCGTCGCGCTATCCCAATCTTTACTGTCGGTATTAACATAAAAAGGTGAAGAAGAGAGTTTTGTTTTGGGGTTCGGATTCGTAAAGTACCGATTAGCGCACAGCTTTTTGTGTTTTAGCATCAGCGCCGTTTTTATTAATCCGGCCATTCCAGCCGCACTATCAAGGTGCCCAATAATCGACTTTACCGACCCAATAGCAATGCTGTGCTGTGGGACGTTGGCGAAAACTTTATTCAGAGCGGTTATTTCTATTGGATCACCAAGCTTGGTCGCCGTGCCGTGGGCTTCAATATAAGAAATGGATTCAGCTTCAACCTTAGACATAGCCAAAGCACCTCTAATCGCTTCGAATTGTCCGTCAATGCTCGGCGCAGTGTAACCCACCTTTCTTGAACCATCGTTGCTAAGCGCTGATCCCTTAATCAAGGCCAAAATAGGCCGTCCTTGCTCCAATGCAATTTTAAGCGGCTGCAACACTATCGCACCAACGCCTTCGCCACCGACAGTACCATTCGCCATTTCATCAAATGATCGGCAAGTTCCATCTGGAGAAGTGATCATGCCATCTTGATGTAGATAGCCCTGTTGACTGGGCGTCACTAAAGTCGCAGCGGCAACAAGCGCTGTCTGGCACTCACCTAATAACAAGGCTCTTGATGCCAGGTGTATTGCGGTGAGAGATGAAGAGCACGCTGTCTGGATGGCAATCGCCGGTCCTGTTAAACCTAATTTGTACGCCAGTCGAGTTGCCGCAAAGTCTTTCTCTACTAAGTTAAATGCAGAAAAAAGACTGGCGCCATCTTGTTCACACTCGTCATAAGCGGCCATTTGCCAACCAAGTTGAGCGCTTGACGCTAAATAACAACCAACCGCCCCTTTGTATTCAGACGGAACAATGCCGGCAGAACCTAACGCTTCAAAACCACATTCATGTAATTTACGAATTTGTGGCTCCAAAAACTCAGCTTCACGGTTGTTATAATCAAAAAAATCAGCATCAAACGTTAAAGGGTTATCAATAACACCCTTGGCGTTGACATAATTTTGGCTCTCATAATGCTGTTTAGGCACGCCATTTTTCGCCAATGTTTCATCAGAAAAACGAGAGATACAATCCGTGCCCTCTAAACAATTTTCCCAGAAGCTCTCTACTGTTTCACTATTAGGGAAGCGACAAGAAACACCGACAATAGCGATTTCTAATCCCGTTAATTTTTGCCTGGTAAATTCGTGTGTATGATTATCTTTTTTCATAATTTTCAATATTAGCAAGTGCTAAATTAGCCATTAAATTATTGAGAGACGTTTAATTAAAATATCAATATATTGCAATTGATATTTTTAAAATGGATAAATTAACGAAATTAAGTTTAAAGACCGAATATCTTTAACGCTTCATCAAACTGTTCTGTTGAATTAGCGCCATTATCGGAACTGTCTAATGGTTGTTCATTGCCATCTATATATTGTGCTTGTGACTGAATCGTAGTGTGTTGAAATAAATCGACAATTTCTATTTCCCGCGCAAATACTTCACTCAACTTGAAACTAAGCTGTGCTAACTTAAATGATGAACCACCTAAATCAAAGAAGTTATCTGTTAAGCTGATATTCTCTTTCCGAGCACTCAGTAAATCCGCCCAGATATCCAATATTTGCTGTTCCGTCTCACTATTACATGCCACTATTTTCTTTTGCACCACGTCACAGCGCGGATCAGGTAATTTAGCGTTATCAATTTTACCACTGCTATTTTGTGGGAATGTATCAACTGCAATGAAATATGCCGGCACCATATAATCAGGAAGATGAGATGCGACTTCCTTACGCAATGTATCGAAATCAATTTCCTGATTGGAACAGATGTAAGCGATTAATAATTGATTATCAGATTCTTTATTATTGACTATCACATGAACATCAATAACTGGCTTAATATCATCCACGGAATTCAGTTTTAATATCGCTTGTTGAATAACTTTCTCTATTTCTCCAAGTTCTATTCGATATCCGTTCATTTTTACTTGACTATCTATCCGCCCTAAATAAATCATACCTTCCTCACCGATATATCTTGCCAGATCACCCGTTCGATAATAACGCTTACCATTGATAAAAATAAAAGATTCTTGAGATAATTGGGCATTATTAATATAGCCTTTTGCCAATCCTTTCCCAGATATAGCAATTTCCCCCACTGCCCCTTTGGGAAGAATTCGCATAAATTCATCAATCAGTACAATTTCCTCACCAGACATTGGCAGACCAATAGGAATAGTCTCTGTACTAATCTGGCTTGAAGCGTTAAATTCAAAAGAGAGTGATTGCACACAACATTCTGTAGGCCCATATGCGTTAGATGCATTCGGAACCGACTCCCAGCAATCAGCGAAATTCAACCAATTTTGCTGATCTAATTTTTCGCCGCCAATCATCAGATGCTTTACCTGACAATCAATGCGCTGACCATTCATTTGTGACCTAATCATTCTTAAATGGGTTGGAGTACAATCGGCAATATGGATCTTTCTGTCACGCCAAAATTGGCTGATTCTCTTGCCGTCTTTCCTGATTTCATCAGGCACGATATGCAGCGTATGACCCAGTAACAGAGCCGGATATAGCTGCTGTACCGACGCATCAAAACTGAGTGCTGATATCATTGAGACGTTCAAATCCCACGGGTAATTGCGATAAACCTTTTGATATAGCCCTTTAACCAAATTGACGACAGCACTGTGAGGAATTTCAACCCCTTTTGGATTACCCGTCGAGCCAGAGGTAAAAATAATATAAGCGGAATCTTGACCATTAATTTCAGGCAGTTGAAGGTTTTGTTTTGCATCAAATCCATCTTGTTGCAGATTGTCATAGGTAATCTGGCGGTATTCTTCCAGCGCCAACTGGGTATCAATTGACGATATAACTAATCGCATCTCTGCAATATCTAATACATATTTCTTTCTGCCAACAGGCCAATTTATATCGAAAGGACAATATTTTCCGCCTGCTTTAAGTACCGCGAACATTGCTACTATTGCTGAGCAAGATCGCGGCATATGTATACCAATCGTATCGCCTCTTTCGATACCTAACTCTATTAACCTGACGGCGCAGGTATCACTCAATTTATCCAGTTCAGCATAACTCAATTCCCCCACACTATCTGAGATAGCCGTTTTTTCCGGGTGCATACTGACCTGTTGCTTAAATAAAGCCAGTATCGACTGTTCAGTATCAATGCTATTTTCTGCTTCAACAGCATTTAAATAAAAGGGATCAGCGATTGGCAACTCAGAAATTTTACAATCAGAGCGGATTTTATTCGCCCAAGATTCCATTATATTCATCATAGTGATGACATAATCTGAACCATACGTGGAAGTCACTTCACAGGATATCCGCTCGTTATCATGTTCAAAGAATAATTGCGATAAGGCGCGCTCAAAGAATTCATCAGACTCTTTTTGGCAATTTTTCAATATAACAGCTAAAGAGAAAGTGACTGTACTATCAAAAATGTTTTGAAAAGATGCTACGGCATACGCCAACTTTTGCTGAATATTTGTTGAAGCAGCTACGATCACCTCTTTTAAGGTACACTCACTATCGAAGTTAAACGGTAGGCATAATACCTTTGGTTCAGTTGAATCTTCGAGATAATTTCCAGTAACAACAGTCACCTCAGAACTCTTCAACATTATTGCCTGCGCATAAGCGGCCAAAGACACGAGCAATATGCTCAACCGTTTATTTGAACCATTTGCAATTGAGAGTAAGGTCTTTGAAGTTTCTTCAGAAAAGCTAAACTTTGTTGTTTTAGATGAGATATCTTTGCAATAAGAAATCTCGCACTCTGGGCTACGATATTCAGATAAAAATCCCTGCCAATAACTTACCGTAGCTTCACTAATTACATTACTATTATCAACCATTTTAATATCTCATCTTTAAAGTTAATTAGCCATTCCACTTCATCGTAATTTCTAACTCACCAGTATGTTCATCCACACCTTCTTTTTCCTCGACAAAGCCATTCATTTTATAAAAATCTCTCGCCAGTTTATTTTTTGAATAAACGTTGAGAACCAAATCACTCCTTTTACCGAAGGCATCGAATAGTAATGTCTTTCCAATCCCTTTACCTTGAAAATCAGGATGCACAAATATTGACGCCAGAATATTATCAACCAAACTGATAAACCCAACAATTTCATCATTATATTTGGCAACTACAGTTTCAGCGCCAGGAATATATATATTCATCATATCCTCCTTACATGAGTGCCAAAAACTCTCGCTAACAAAGTGATGACACTTGAGCGAAGCAAGATACCAAATATCTACAACTCTTCTTATCTCTTCCGCATCGCCATTCAACTCTGTTAAGACTACGTTTTTAATAGATTGTAAAGTCATTATTATTTATCTCCATATTTATTAATGAGTAAAACTGACTCTTTTCTTCATTTTTCCACGACGTTCCGCTAGTCGGTCTCGTCTCGACATAGCCTCTTCTTTATTGACCAGGTTTATTTCCTGTTTTTCACCGGACTCAATATAGGAAATAAGAGTCGCCATATTCGTGTATGTGAAGAAATCGACAACTTTTAACGGGAAAGGCAGGAACTCATTCAAAACATTTGTAATTCTAAGCAGTTTTATTGAGTTAGCTCCCAAATCAAAGAAACTGGTTTTAAGGTCTATTTGATCTACCTCTAAAATTGAGGAGAATACCTCAAGTACTTTATCTTTATAACTTGAACCCTCTAAATCAGCAATATTTTGGTTCGTTAAATCAAGATCAGGCAGGCTTGCTAAATCGACTTTCCCATTCGTTGTCAATTTAATTTCATCCACCGCTTTGAATATGCCAGGCACCATGTAATTAGGAAGAGATTCAGATAAATAACGTCTTAGGCTATTCTCTTCAATATTTTGACTAGAAACGTAATAAGCAACTAGCTGATCTTCTCCATGAACCTTTTTGATAACCACAACGGCATTACGGCATGCGTCATATGACTTTATTTTTGTCGCTATTTCATCTAGCTCAATTCTATAGCCTCTCAATTTTATTTGATTGTCTACTCTACCGATATATTCAATGTCACCCTCACCGTTAAAAAAAGCCAAATCACCGGTTTTATATAGTTTTGATTTATGATCAAAGGGGCTATCAATAAACTTTTCAGCGGTTAAATCCGGCCGATTCAAATATCCTCTGGCAAGGACTCTTCCCCCGATATAAATCTCACCGGGAACACCTATTGGTTGAGGATGCAAGTTTTTATCTAAAATATATATTTTCGCGTTATTTATCGGTCTACCTATCGGAACAACCGGGTTTTCTTGTTGATCTTGTTGATATCGATAGATCATACAACCAACCGTAGCTTCTGTCGGGCCATATTCGTTACAAATAGTTACGCCAGGTTTCAGTTTATCCGTGATTTCTTTACACAATTGACTTTCTAATTGTTCGCCGCCGAGAATAAACGTCTGTAATGAACTTTTATTATCACAGATTTGATTAAGTAGATTTAATTGCGAAGGTGTGATCTTGACATGACTTAGATTTTGGCTCTTAGCCACATCTTGCAACGCTTCAAATGACTCTTTATCGATAATTTCTATTTCTCCGCCAGAAATTAGCGGGCACCAAATAGAAGTCACGGTTAAGTCAAACGCAAGACTGGTAAACAAAGGATAAACCGAACGATAACCCTCTGAATGGTAGGCGCTAATAGCCCAGTAGATATAGTTCATAACCGTGTGGTGTTCTAGCATCACTCCCTTCGGTTCTCCGGTAGATCCTGAGGTAAATATAGTATATACAAGGTCATTTTCAGAGTATGCCAAATTTGGTCGTTGATCGCCACCTTCGTTTACCTTCGATAAACTGAGCAAATCATCATGATAAATAATATGTTTAATCCCATTAGATAAAATCTTGTTTACCCGCTCTTCCGGAGTAGATATATCAATCGGAACATAGGCCGCACCTAATTTATTTATCGCAATTAACAGCGCTATCGTATGAATGCTAGCACGGCATTTAACTGCAATAAGCTCCTGATACTTAACACCTTTTGAATAGAGATTGTTTGCAATTTGGTTAGATAGCTCATCAAGTTCCGCGTAAGTAACGCTAATACCTTGTTGTCTAATGGCGATATCATCTTGATATTTTTCTACCGCCGCCTGCCATGCGAAAGTTAAGTGAGCAGGCCCAGGTAATGAAACATCATTATTATTAAAATCAATAATTAACTGATTATATTCCTTTTCATCTAAGAAACCGAGTTCAGATAATGTTTTTTCTGCATTATACGCTATCGATTTTAATATTCTGGTGAACTGTTTCAGGATGCTATTAATAAAATATTGTTCGTATTTTCCAGCATTATAACTGAGTTTTAAAATCGCGGAGTCAAGTAAATTGACTTCTAAGCTCAGATTGAAATTTGTGGTTTCAGACGTTGTATATGAAAGAATATCCACACTGGTTGACATCTGTTGTAACCTTCTTGAAATTGGGTAATTCTCTATCACCACAATACTATCAAAAAGATTATGTTTTATTTTATTAACGCTTTGTATTTCAGATATTGGATACTCTTTATAAGCATCCCGCTCCAATATCGTGGTTTGTACGCTCTTCATGATGCTTAAAAGCGTCATTTGACTGGATAAATTATCAATTAACAAAGGCGGTGTTTGAATATATAAACCAATGCTATTTTCAATGCCAGAAATTAAATTATCTCTACCGGATACTGTGGTACCAAAGCAAATGGACTCAGAATCATTATATTTAGCTAAAACAATTGACCAAGCTGCGTATATTGCAATAGCCAGCGTAAATCCATTATTTTTACAATATAACTCGACCGCGTTTATTAAATTTTTATCTAATGTACATTCAATTTTACCAACGCCTTTTGAGAGCAAGTTTTGTTTACTTGGTAAACTCATTGCCGCGTCCTGAAATATAGTGCCAGTCCAGAATCCTCTGGCTTTATTACATTGCCTCACTTTATTTAAATGAGCAATATAATCTTGATAATCAAAAATTTTGCCAACACATTTTAATTGAGGATGATCATAATAATCCCAAAGTTGAGTTATTAATAGACCCAGACTCCAACCATCCATGCAAATGTGATGATATTGAACATGGAGAATATAATTATCTTCGCTTACTTTATATAAATTAATTTTGATTGGGCAACGTTCTAAGTCAATTTCAGTTTTTTGAAAAACTATCTCATTAATATTTTCTTGATCTGCCCTATAACTATTATTTTCAAATGTTCTGAAATCTATGTGAAGCGGTTTATTGTCAAAAATAATCTGAACTGGATGGCTTAACCCTTTCCAGCGATAAACCGTTCGTAATGCTTGATGTTCCGATACTACTCTATTCCACGCAATTTCTAATTTCTTTTCATCAATCAGACCAGCAATGGTTAAGGTAAAGTTTGTCACATAAACATCTTTACTGCCCTCTTCAATGGAGTGATAAAGCATCCCTTCTTGCATTGGACTTAAAGCGACAATGTTATAATTCACAGGCATTTTCTAATCCGTCCATTCCATTATATTTTATGTGACTTATATACTTCATGGGCATTTTCTATGCCCATTAATATATTGGAAATTTTCAAATACCCATCTGATATTACGGTTGTATTTCGCATATCCTGGAGCATACAGTAGTAATGTTCCAAGCTTTCTGTCTCAATAATGACAATATCTTGAAAATCAGCAGAAAACCCTTCCGAGTCTACGGTTCTAAGACTAATAAAATCATGGTACTTCACCAGAATTTCAGGCAGCGATTCATTCTGCAATTGCTCTCTTTGAGAACGATTTAAAGCATTCCATTTATCACTAAAAACCAATGTCCAAATAATCACATATTTCATATAAATCACCGATTGAAATTCAGATCGCTTGCTATTTTATTTATCAAGCTACTTGAAAAACTATTAAGGTAAAAATGATCGCCATCAAAAGTACTATGAAGGAATTTACCATTTATATAATCTTGCCAGGAAGAGATCATTTGAGGAGTGACTGCAACGTCATATAGGCCGGAAAAACTATGTACTGTCGTTTTATCACTAATTTTCGCATCACTCATACGCCAGGACTCTATTATTCTAAAATCACTCCGCACAATATCTAACATCATTTTCATCACCACACGGTCTTCACAAAAGTCCTTCGAACCGCCCAATTTCTCAAGATATTCGGTTAACTGATCATCATTGAATGACGCACGAGATAAATTCTCTTTATTTTTTAAGTGCGGAGGTTTGAAAGCTGAAATACCTAACCAAACAGGGGACAGACCTAAATTCTGTAACCTTAACGTTAATTCATACGCGATAAGGCCACCCATACTATGGCCGAAAATAGCAAATGGCTTATCCGTCTGAATTTGATTCAAAAATAATTCGATGACCTGTTCCATAGATTCCGGGAGCGGCTCACCAAAACCCATGCCTCTTCCCGGTAACTCAAGAGCGATACACTTTATCCAGCCCGGCAATAAATGTGACCAAGGTCGATAAAGCATGTGCGAACCACCAGCATGGTGAATCAAATAGAGCCGAACATCAGCATTTTTACTATTGTTAATATCTATAAAATTTTTCATATTTTTAAAAACGTCAATAAGTGCCTATCCCAATGGGCGTAATTGTTGCAGGCAGTTTGAACGCGGACAGCGCGGAAAAACCGGAGCGTACACGTAGTACGTGAGGATTTTGAGCACTGCCCAGGTTCAAAATGGCAAATAAAATAGCCCTATTGAGATAGGTAGCAAAATGGAGCGGGTTTCACTCCATTATATCAATCCACTAAAAGTTAAATTCTAAAAGACTCTCATCTTTAGGAATATCCAAATTCACTTCTGCATGCTTAACGTATTCAGAAATAGCAACATCCGAATGATTTAAGATATTATTGACCAGATCAATATATCGCTCTATGAAAAATTTAATCTTTTCACTGGTAAATAATGCACTCTTATATTCAAAGCTAAATTCATATCCACCATTTATTTCTTTCACAAAGAACGCCAGGTCAAATCTGGAACTTTCTTGTTCTATTTCATATCGGCTTAACTTCAAATTAGGCATTTCAAAATCAGCCATGCCAATATTCATATATGAAAATACGGTATCGAATATCGGCATCCTATTTTTCTTTGGTTTTATATTTATTGCTTTAACGATTTCTTCAAATTGAATATTAGCATTATCAAATGATGAGACAACAACATCAGCAACAGAGTTAACTAAATCTCTAAAAGTTGTCGTTTCATCAAAATCAAATGGAATTGGCAGAAGGTTGACAAACATACCTATGACATCTTGCAACTCACTTTGCGGCCTACCTAATATGGGCGTTCCAATACAAAATTTCGTCTGCTTTGTTAAATCCGCTAATAGCAAGTAGTAGGTAGATATGAAGATCATGAAATTGGTCGCACCATCTCTACTGAACATATTAACCAATCGTTCTGTAGTTTCATTTTCTAAATAAAAGTAAAGTCTCTCCCCACAATCATCTGTGATATGTTCCCGTTCAAAATCACATGGGAGTTTAATTTCTGGTATGTTTTTCAGCTTTTCTAACCAAAAATCCTTTTGTGCTAATACCCTACAACTATTTGCTATTTCACTTTGCCAAATAGTGTAATCTTTGTACTGTATATTAAGAGGAGCTAATTCTACCCCCTGATAGATATCCAGAAAATCTCTCACGAAAATATCTTGAGATAAGCCGTCAGATATAATGTGGTGAATATCCAAGAAGAATAGATATTCATATTCTTTTAATTCAATAAGAATTGGCCTAATTAACGCGTCTTTATGTAGGTTGAATGGTCTTATTAACTGCTTTATCTGCTCTTTAACTTGCAGCGGATTTAATCCTGCTGTGTTGAATTTAATATGCTTGAGTTCAACAGTAGGTTCTTTGTGACACTTTTGTCTCGGCTCGCCATTAACTAATATTATCGAAGTTCTAAGGGATTCATGTCGTTGGATTAACTTCTGTAGCGTTTCACTGAATTTTGCTATATCCAAGTGGCCGACAATATTAAAAACCGCGGTTTCATTATAAGCAACAGATCCTTTATCAAACATTTGTTGCAAATAGATACGTCTCTGACCGGGAGATAATGGATATGAATCCTGTTCAGCAACAGGTTGAATCGCCTGATATCCCGATGTTTCGGATTGACTTCCGGCAAATTCGGCAATTTCTTTGACCGTTGGATGTTTGAAGAAATAGGTCAATGGCACATCAATATTACAGCTCTTGTGTATCTGCGATAGTAAAGTGATCGCTTTAAGAGAGTTGCCGCCTAAATCGAAGAAATCATCCTCTATGCCTAACGGCTTGATACGTAAAAACGCTTCCCATATTCCAATCAACTGAGTTTCAATTTCGTTACCAGCGGTAATAAAATCACATTCAAGATCTGGCCTGCCTGAATACTCTTTATTGCTATTATCATTCCCTTGCTCTTCAAATTGGCTTGGTTTAGACCATTGCGCAATGCGGGCATTGATATCAGCGGTCGAGATAATTAAAGCGTCTTTTTCTTGATAATTGAGTACATCAGCCAGTAATAAGATACCTTCTTCTTTCGTTACCAATAAGTGCGACAAACTGGCGCCAATTTTTTCATTAATGTCACTCTTTACCGCGACTTCCCAACCATCCCAATTGATCAATGTCCAATTATTCTGGTTATATTGGTTGTGCTGAATGACAAACGCATCTAAATAAGCACTAGCGGCAGCGTAAGCATAGAAACCAAGTCCCCCCAAGATTGGGGCAAGTGATGAAACAACAACACAGAAATCATAATCAATTTCCGCTAACGCTTGCTCTAAGACTTTAATTCCTTTTTGCTTAGCTTCAAGATGCGCCTGAATGTAAGCCTTATCAGTTTCAATAATAGACCTTAGTGAAGCCTCTCCTGTAATTCCCGCCAGGTAGAATACGCCATCTATCTTGCCATGATCTTTAATGACGTTTTGAACAAGTTCAGACATGGCATCCAATTCTTTCGCATCAGCTTGGATCAGCTGCAACGAAGAAGCCTGTTTATCTATTTGTTGCCAAGAATTATCCAAATAAGCACTAGAGCGCGACGTAATAATTAAATTAGCTTGATATTCTTTAGCGAGGTAATTTGAAAACGTTTTACCAATAAAGCCCGCGCCACCAATCAATAAGTAAGTCCCTTCCTTTTTCAGGCTGGCGTGATTTCGATCGGCTAAAGGCATATAAGGAACGAAATCCTCACACCATCTTCTGTTATTGCGATATGCGACAGTCTCGCTTCCACCATAGGCAATTTCAGCAAGTAACTTGGTCGCCCCGCAATCTGTTGCCATATCGCCAACATCTATCGCACGACAAGATAAATCTGGAAACTCTTGCCGGATCACGGTGCTGATTGCCATAACCGCCGCTGATGATGGATCAATGCTCTTTTCATTGCATACCACGACGGCATATTTCACCAGCAAAGTGATATTTTTAAGAATACTGTTGGCTGTTTGCGCACGATATGACTTTAAGAGATGAAGAATCTGTGACAGCAATTCATCGACAGCCAGCGCTGAGTCAATGCAATCAATAACAATGTTCGATACAGAAACATGACTCTGTTCGAGCAACTTAAAGAATTGATTAAAGTCTTCTTGGTTATCGAGTCTAATTTGGTTTTCGCCATCCAGATCAAACACCTTCTCGTTGCCCACATGAATCTTTATTAATTTCTTGTAGTAACGTTGTAAGCTACTCTCCATACAGCATGTTGGCGCCGATGGCTGCCCGAGTCGTAGCAAGAGCGTTGTTTCATCACTTGCTGGCGCATTTGATGTGCTCAACGGCTGTTGTTTCCAGCCATGTTGATAAAACCAGTCAGACATCCGCCCTTTCCGTTCAACTTTTTTCTCTGCTTCTATTGCGCTTGGTGCGTTAGAGAAAATATTCAGGAAATTTGCTTCCTTGGGCCAAAAAACGCTTCTATCGAAAGCATATCCGGGCAATGGGATACGCCTGCAATTATCGGTAAATCGCACCTTATGCCAGTCAATCTGAACGCCTTGTTGCCACAGTTTACCCAACGCCCCCCAATATGAATAAGGAAGATCTGGCGCTTTGATCTCTTCTGGCAGTAACTGGATAAGCACATTAGAACGATCCTCCTTAGAATCATCTTGAGAGAGATATCGCCGTGTGAGATTGATCAGATCGCGGCCAACACCCACTTCAATAAAAATAGAGGCTTTGTGTTTTTCAATCAGGTGCTCAAATCCTTTAACGAAACAAACTGTACGTTCAGCTTGTTCTGCCCAATATTCCGCTGACATTGCCTGCGAGGCGGTTAACGGCAGTCCCGTCACGGAAGAAATGAGCGGGATCTTTGGCGCACTGAGATTAAATTGAGCTATCACAGCCTGGAGTGCGCCATTAATTTGTTTCATCGCTGGCGAGTGCGCCGCATGTTTAGACTTGATTGGCGTGGTCAGAATACGTTTTTTCTTAAGTATCGCTGCGAACTCTTCGATATTTGCTTCCGATCCCGATACGACGCACGAGTCTTTATTGTCAATCGCCACAACTATTCCTGCCGGGCATATGGCGTTAACCTCTGCAACAGGCAGCGGGATACTCAACATCGCCCCGGTTGGCAAATCTTGCATGAGTTTGCCACGAGCAATCACAAAATTAATGGCATCTTCTAAGGAAAACACCTCCGCAATCGTCGCGGCGACCAATTCACCAAAGCTGTAACCAAGCAAGCTTGAGGGTTGAACGCCAGGTTCCATCAGGCAACGAGCGAGCGCATACTCAACAATAAAAATGGCAGGTTGAGCGTACTTCGTTTTCTGTAATTCATTTGCAACACCATCGGTAAACCATCTCTCTTTCAGAGATTCACCTAAATGGTGAGACGCTATCGCAAGGCAATGGTCAACAATATCCCGGAATTCTGTATGAGTATCATACAAGGCACGCGCCATATTGGTATATTGCGCTCCCTGACCGGGCAGCAGAAACACAATTTGATGCTCTGCCCCAGACGCTTTTGTCGGTTGGGAACTGGGTTTTCGCAGGGCTTTAATTAAGTCGTCGCATGAAGAAGCAACCACTGATTTTCGATATTTATGATGTACTCGCCCCTCCTGCAATACATACGCAACGTCAGATAACCTGATGTCCTGCTTAGTCTGGAGCAAGTCAGCTAAATTATGTTGATTATTGGTGAGTGATTCAGGCGTTTCACCGGAGAGCAAGAATACATTCGGTAATGTCTCGGCCTCTGTTTTCAGAACGGTTGGTTCATCCGCTTCCGCTAAAATGATATGGGCATTTGTCCCGCCAATACCAAATGAACTGACGCCGGCAATACGTTTCTTATTTCCTGAAACTGCCCACTCCATTGGTCTATCTACGACTTTGAACGGCGTTTCTTCGATATGTAGCTTGTCGTTAGGCGCCTGATAGTGAAGGGTTGGTGCGAGTTTCTTATTTTTTAAAGACATCACCGTCTTTATGACACCGGCAACACCAGCCGCTTCATCCAGATGCCCGATATTACTTTTCACCGCACCAAGCATGCATAGATGATTCGAGTCGCCGAACACTTTAGATAGCGCCGATACCTCAATCGGATCACCTATCTCAGTAGCAGTACCATGACACTCGATATAGCTAATCTCCTCCGGTTCAACACCAGCCAACATTTGAGCGCTGGCTATCACTTCCGCCTGTCCTTGAACACTCGGAGCGGTAAATCCAACTTTGCGCTGACCATCATTGTTTATCGCGGAGCCTTTGATCACCGCATGAACATAGTCATTATCTTCGATGGCTCTATCCAAAGGCTTAAGCAACAAAATGCCGACCCCACTGCCGCCAACAGTCCCATTGGAGTTAATGTCGAAAGGCCGGCAGTGACCATCCGCTGAACGCACCATGCCTTGCTGATAAAGGTAGCCGGACTCTTGAGGTAAAGTTAAAGAAACCCCGCCAGCCAAGGCTAAGTCACAATCTCCGCTTAAAATTGACTGACACGCCGTATGAATAGCAACCAGCGACGTTGAACAAGCGGTGTGGATCGCCACTACCGGTCCATTCAACCCCAGACGATATCCGGTTCTTGTGATGATGGACTCAGGTAAATTCCAATTCACCACATCGAATGTTTCAGAGGGAGTGAGCTTGCTCTTTAATAAACTCGATATCCAAGGAATGTTTGAAGCCGCCCCGGCAAATAGACCTATTCTTTCATCACTATTTTGGCCTATATAAGCAGCGTTCTCCAATGCATGCCAACAGCATTCGTGTAACAATCGACACTGCGGGTCCATCTTATCAACTTCGTCTTTTAAATATCCGAAGAGATGATTATCAAAGGATTTGTAATCTGCAAGCGTCGCTTTAGCCGCTACAAAGTTGGGATTATTGATATCTTCTGCTTTATAACCATTAGCAAGGAGTTCATCTTGCGTGAATCTTTTAATGCTTTCTTTTCCTGATATTAAATTTTGCCAAAACTCCTCTGGGTTTTCAGCATCTGGAAATCGGCATGCCATGCCAACGATGGCAATATCAAATGAATCTGTCATAAGTTAATAACCCAAATTTAAATTGAAAGCATAGATAATTCAGAGATTAATTGTTCAAGTTCAGTACTTGATAATGAAATGGTAGGAAAATCACTGGGTATATAAAAATCCTTGAAATCATAATTATTTAAATCGATAAGTTCCTTGAGCTTACTCTCCATGACATTAATGATATTTTCAATTTTAGGAATATCTATCAACTGCTCAATGTAACTCACACTCACTTTACACCCTTGCTCCCAATAAATATTGAAATCAAAAGCTTCCGTATAGATATTATCCACACTGGAAATCGCATGAGGGTAAATTGACTTGATGTTCACAGCGCCCTGATGAACCGATCCGGAAAAATCACCTAAATAATTGAACTTCGGTACATTGTGAATACGACTTAAATGTTTTTCTGTCGAGCAATGGCGAATGGATTGATAGGCCATACCATTATCATTAACCCGACGCATGGCTATTTTTATCTTTTTTACATGGGAAGATATATTATCTTCACAGTGGCATATGAGTGGATAAATTGACGTGAACCAGCCGATATTATGGCTTAAATCCACTTCACTCTGTTGTGAACTTCTTCCGATACCTTCAAGCTCAACGGTAAAATTATTTTTATTGAAAGTTTTAAATAATGAGTAGGTAAACAGTGAGAAAAATAATTCATTGGGCTTGAGTTTCAATATTCCACATAATTTAGTAAAACTGTCAAAGTTAACACCGGCTATTTCACTGGTTAGCAAACCCACCGTTAATTTACGATTATATAAGTCTTGATATGTAAATAAAGAAGCGCCACTGATTTGCTGTTGCCAAAAATTGATCTCATCCTCGCTGACTGTTTTTGCATAATGTTCAGTAAAATCAATCCATCTGGCGTAATTATTATTTTGTTGGCGTAATTTAAGCGGCTGATGATTTAAATGCTGCTCAACCAGTGTATTTAAGTCTGTTATCAAAATATGCCAGGATACGCCATCAATAATCAAATGATGGGCAATAAGCAGTAATTCGGTCTCGTTACTATCATCAAGGATAATCGCCTGAAATAGCGCAGATCCAGGCCAGCTTGACGCCTCCAAATGCGTTCTCGCCACATATTCCCGTTGCTCAAACCCCACCACATTCACTCTGCGTGTTTTAACATGCCTCATCTCCTCCCGTACTTGTAAAGTAAAGTGTTTATCTTTTACATAGCTATTCAGAATTGGATGGAATGATACCAACGCATCCAAGATCTTATCCAACTCGGTTTGAGTTAAACATGATGGGAAAGATAAGGAGAGCATTTGGTGGTATATCTCTTTCTTTCCTAACAACAGGCCGCTAAACCATTTCATAATTGGCGTGGGCGAGAAAGTCGATATCTTGACGGCTTCTTCTGGCTCCATAAATATCGCCCGACTGTCAATATGGCGACACAATAATTTTGGCGTCGGTAACTGGAGCACTTCCTTCGCGACTACGCTAATGCCTTTTTTCTGGAGCAATGTAACCAACTGGATAGCTTTTATCGAATCACCGCCAGATTGATAAAAATCACTGTGTATAGATAGCTCTGTACAACCCAATACCCGTCTAAACTCTTCGAGCACCGATATTTCTAAGGCGCTCATTTTCTCATCGTCATTAGTACCTATTTTATCATCTTCAAGCTCAAGCAATTTGGCGCTATCAACTTTACCGTTAAAGGTTAAAGGAATTTCACGAATACATTTAATCAATTGTGGAACCATATAGTGGAGTAAATGACTCGATAAATACTGTTTTAATTCTTCTCCACTGACAGCCGATCCCTCCGACAAAACAACAAACGCTTTTAAGATTGAGGCATCAGCATTAGCTTCGTCGATCACTATGGCGACATCCTGAACGTCCTTGTACTCGAGTAGCTTTGTCTCGATCTCTTCGATCTCAATTCGGTGTCCCCTGATCTTGACCTGTTTGTCGATACGGCCTAAATAAGTGACTTGCCCATATTCGTTGCGATAGGCGAGATCACCGGATAAATAGGCTCGTTGTCTTGGATAAAATCGATCAGTAATAAATCTGTTCTGAGTCAATTCCGAACGATTCCAATAACCGGCGGACACGCCATTTCCAGCGATAACCATTTCACCTTTCATGTAAGGAATACAATGGCGTCCATAACTATCGACAATATATATCTGCGTATTGTCGATAGGTTCACCAATCGGCACGGAAACGTCGCTATCTTTGGCGGGATCAAACTGGTGAATCATACAGCCAACCACGGTTTCGGTTGGTCCATATTCATTAAAAATGTCGGCTTTACCACCAAATTGAAGGTATGTGTGATTTGCAACGCTGACTTTTAAATTTTCTCCACCAACGATAAAGCGCTTAATTGTGCAGTGAGGGCCGATAATTTCATGTTGGATAGCGCGTAAATGTGATGGCGTACATTTTACGACGGTCGCCACGCCATCGTGAATAATATCGCTCAGGATAAAGTTTGATGTTTCTGTATATACCTTAATAGCCGAGCCGGAAATCAGCGCCGGGAACAGTGAAGTCACCGTTAAGTCAAAAGTCAGCGGTGTATAATATGCCGCTACATCAGATTTTTCGGGGTAATAAACTTGGGCGGCCCACCGGCAATAATTCACAAGCTCTGGTTGACGAATAATTGTCCCTTTCGGCAAGCCTGTGGAACCAGAAGTATATATTAAATATGCTTCACTTGTCGGTTCACATCTGACTGGTAATGGCAATAAGTCATTTTGTGGCAAAGTTTCAGATAAAGCCGCACTATCGCAATAAGCAACACCTGCCGGCAGTAATGATGCCCAATCCGGGTTTGTAATAACTAATACACATTTGCTATCGGACAAAATATATTTTATTCTTTCCTGCGGTAAATCCTTTTCAAGCGGAATATATGTCGCGCCAACGGCCATAATAGCCAGTAAAGTTGCGATTTGCTCCGCGCTTTTAGGAAGCAAAATAGCCACTCGAGATCCGCCAGAAACCCCGTGATTTAAGAGATTAGCGCTGATTGTGCTAACTAAGATCCGAAGCTCTTGGAAAGTCAGTGATCTATTTTCTTCAATGATTGCCAGCCGATCTTTATTACTTTCCACACTCTGTTCAAATAACGATATCACCGTTGCGGCAGTCGGTGCGGCATTGTTAGCCCCCGTTTCAATCAGTTGAAGATTATCTTCTTTTAATGGTGCAACCATCAGCAACTGACGATGTGGATCAACACTAACTTCATCCAGAATCTCAATTAATAAATTGATTACTACGTCAATCTGCGGCGGCGTATATTCTTCTACTTTGTAGTCACAATATATTTTTGTCGTTCCCTCATTCAATAACTCTTTAAAAAGGAATTGAATTGAATATTGCTGTTCACCGGGGAATATATCCTCGACAATCAATGGGTATTCACCGAGAACCAACTCATATTTAGTGTTAGCATAGTTGTAGCTAACATCAAATAAATCATTAACCGATGCCCCGGCTCTCGTCTCTTTAACCAACTCGGTGTAATCATATTTTTGGTGTCGGTATATCTGATTATTATTCTCTAAAGCTAATTTAATTAAACTGGAGAAATCGGTGTATTCATCCACGGCTATTTGTGTCGGAACAGTAGATACCGTCATTGAATTCCGCACAAGGTTGGTCTTTTTCCTACCATGAAGTGGTATACCAAAAGAGACTTGTTTACTCCCTGAAAGCCGGGATAGCAAAAGAGCAATAACAGCATAGTAGAATACGTTTTCCGTACATCCTAATGTTGCGCAGACATGCTTTATTCTCTTTGATACCTGATGAGGAATATCATAAATTTTCCGTATGGCTTTGGTTGAAAGAGTTCTATTGCCCAAAATAAAATTACTGTTTTCTCCCTTGCCAGCCAGGAAATTACGCCAAAATAACTTATCTTTATCATATTGACGACTAGATGAATATTTTTCTTCTAATGCTAAAAAGTAACTTTGATCATCGCTAAACTCACAATACACAACATCATTCAATGGATTATTATAACACTCACAAACCCTGGCGATAATATTTTGCATTGTCACGCCATCACAAACTAAGTGATGTATTTTGATTAAAAATCCACATTTTGAATCAGATACTTTATACAAACAAAAATAATATAAGCATGTCCCTAAATCCATTTTCCGAGACAGACACTCTTCGCGCCATTGTTCAAATTCTCTTTGTGGATTTTCTCTATTACGAAAATCAATAAAATCGATATTATTTTCCACTCGGCTATCTAAAATAAATTTCGGTGGAATCTCATCATTTAAAGTGAAATTTAGAATTTGGGTTTCTTTAATCACTCTCTGTATCGCATTAGTTAACCTTGTGAAATCCAATTCCGTTTCAACACTACAAGTACCACCAATATTAAACATGCTGGTCCCTTGGTGTTTCAACTCGGTTATCCAAACGCCTTTTTGAATCCCTGTCATTTCATATGATTTGCTACTAATAGACATAATTAAATCCGTATAAATTTAAATTCTGAACATTTTAAAAAAATCAAACCTCTATCAAACTCAATGCACTGAGCGGTGACGATATAAAACCTGAGAGAACAGAGAGAGACAAAGGAGCAAAAGAAGCACAAGAGAACAATACAAAACCCAAAAGCTATTAGGCATCCAAATCATAAATGTCGCCCAAGATAATCCAAGCAACAAATTTGGCAAGGTCAACACGACCAAGAGAGCAATAATAAATAAAGCAGATAAAATTGTCGCTTTCACAACGCCAAAGTTTGCAAGCCAACTTATATTTTTTCCTTTTAAATTTAAATAGATTAACAAGAGGCAAGCCAAAATCACAAATACACTGACAATGAGAAAAGTTCTATCAAAAGTATCAAATAATTCAAGCGCTTTAACGGTACTTAGCCCGGTAAAGTCACCGCCTTGAGCAAGCTGTTCCATTGCTTGCTTGCCAAGTTCAAAAGTAATATTGCTATTAACATTTGCCATCACAGCAACCGCAGCGCCAGAATCCAGATCAACGGCAACGTAACTAGAGAAGGTTGGATTCATTCCGGTATGAAATACCCTGTTCCCCTGTTTATACCATCCCAAGGTATATAGCGTTTTTTCGCTTTCGTTGGTATCAACACCCAACTTCCCTGAAAAGACCCGTTTTTTGGCATTAAGGAGAGTTGAATCCGTATTGCTGCCTAAAAATCTCAACCAGTTAAGCATGTCAGACGCATTAGTTTGTATATATCCGGCGGGTACATTAGCCAAGACAAATGGCGCATCGTATGGTCTGGCTTGCAAAAAACTGATTTGATGGCCGACTGCCTTTTTCGCCACATCTGGAAGAACGGAAGTCCCATTCATCTGTAGCGGCGACAAAATATAGGTTCTCAGCAGTTGTTGATAAGATTGCCCAGAAACTTTCTCCATCATTCTGGCTGCAATATCGTAATTGAGTGTGGCGTATGCATGTTGCTGCCCCGGCATCGTTTGCAGGTTAATTAACTTAATTTCATCGATAACTTGCGAAAGCCCTTTTTGAGGCTGGGAATAGAGCATATCAATGGTTTTAAAAGACAGACCCGATGTATGGTTGAGCAATTGCAAAAATGTCACATCAACGCTTTTACCATCGTAAATCGTTTTTATCGATGGCAATATTGATGAAACTTTGGTTTGGGGCAATATTTTGCCTTCCTCTATCATCTTGGCCGCAATTAAACCGGTAAAAGATTTACTTACCGATGCCAGCTCAAAAATAGTCTCTTTATTTAGATTTTGCGTACCGTTTCTATTCTCATTTGTTAACAATATTATGTTTGATTTTTTATTCTTGTCGACCGTCACCATAACTAATTCAGGTATCTTGCCAAACTCCATATATTGCAAAATTTGACTTTTCAAATTCTCATCTGCCGAACTCACGCCGGAAAATAGAAGAAGGAAAACCATAATAAAACACTTCATAACAGCCCCATTCACATTTAATATTCTATTTCACTTCACACCGGATATTTCGAATAACTAATACCACTCTCACAATCTATCTAAACATGCTCGTTTAGAAACTAAATTTCCTAGCGCGATGAGAGAAAGCACAACAGCCAGAATAAATACCAGTAAGTCCACCGAAAATAGAATCAGAGGAAAGCATTCAACACCAAACAAAAAAGACAATGAAAAAGTTAAAGCAACTTGCAAGAAAAGTTTAAGGAAAACCAATAACATCGAATATTTCTCTTTTTTTACGCTTTGTAGAAAGCCGATAAATACCAGCAACCCACCAAGGAAGAACAAACCTAAAAAAATAAAAAAGGAAATATTCAAAACCGTTAATAACAGACTTTTATCATCAGTGAATAAACCATATAGATGTTCCGGCAACGCAATAACCAATAAAGTCATTGATATTGAATAAAATGCAGCATATGACAATGCCACCTTCAATGACTTTATACAGCGATGATATTTTTCCGCACCAAAGTTATAACTTGATAAAGTTTGCAACGCCGACATCATGGCTATCAACGGTAAAACGACAAAGCTTAATACCCGGAAAACCAAGCCGAAAGCACTAATCATATCACCTGAGTTTTCAACTCCACTCGCTTTGATGAGATAATTGATAGTGAAAATAAGTATTCCATATGACAAATTGCCAATCAGTGTCGGCAATCCGATAAGCACTATATCCTGGCACTCTTTTATTTCTATCGTGAAATAAGTTGGTGAGAGAGTAAGGCGAGTACGATCACTATGAAAGAGCACGGCTGCACATATTAGCGCGACAGTGTTTGCCAGTATTGTGGCAACCGCGGCGCCAAACATTCCCATGTCGAATATAACAATAAAGATGGCATCAAAAGCAACATTAAGAATAGATGCACAGAGCATGATTGAAAACATGGCATTGGTTTTACCTTCTGCTCGCAACAGATCACCCAAAATAGTCGCTATCATGATAATAGGCGCGCATAAGGCCAATGGCATAGCATAATCCAAAGCATAATTAATTATGCTTTCCGTCGCCCCAAGAAATAATAAAACCTCTCGCGCCCATGTTAGAAATAATATGCCAAAACAGATAGCACATACTCCCGCCATAAATATAGCTTGTGTCGCAACTCGATTCGCCAAAACAGGTTTATTCGCGCCTAGAAATCTCGCTACTAAAACGGCAGCACCCGCTCCCAACATAACCCCGACCGCACAGACTAATAATAGGATAGGGAAAAATATTGAAAAGCCTGCCATAGCATCTTTGCCAATATATTTAGTAATAAAGATAGCGTCAATTATTCCATAAAGCCCCTGAATTGACATGCCAAAAAATACTGGAATTGATAATTTTAAATATGCAAAGGGCACAGAATCATTTGCCATGAAATCGGTATTTTTCAATGACATCTCCAATACAAAATTAATATATTTAAATTTAATATTGCTATATATCGTGCGAGTGAAATTTTCCAACTTAAATTAATATCGCGTCATAGCTCTTATAACAAGAGCTATGACCGTAAATATCACTTTAGTTTTTCAATCACGAGTTTGCCAATCACGCTCTCAAGCAATTGTTTAAATAACGTCATTGTGCCGGTGACGTCGCTGACATTGAGATTTTGATTATCAACGGCAATCAGTTTCCGAAGAGTTTCGGTCATATCCGCCACAGTGTTTGCCCACCATTGCGCATGATCAGGTATTGCCATCGCAAGGAAACGATGAAGAAGCTCCAACTGTGACAACCACCGTTTTACAAACTGCTCCAATTCACTCGATGTCATCGCCAATAACAACTCAGGGCTTTCCATCAATTTATTAACCGCGCTTATACCAACATAATGGTGTATTGGCGTGTTTCCGTTCGTAATAGCCGTGTGAGTCTGTAATCCCGACAGAGTTTTATCTAGCGTCCCGCGTAATAGATGGTCAGTAGATAAAAACGCTCCAATTTGAATAACCGATATAGCAAGATAAGGACGAGATTTGTGATACACCTCGTGAGATTTCATAAACTCAAGTCCTTTGAAACCGATAACAGTTTGCGCGAACTCATGATCACTTATTTCACCAAAGTAATTAAAGCTCCCGTCATAGACTTGATAGCCTCCTGGCGTGCGCCCAACTAAAACAAATGCATGTGGAATAACCTCTTCCTCATCGATTTCCAGATTATCAAATAGAGGCCGGAGTAAATATTCACTATCACTCAAGCCGTAAGAAGGGGAAAACGGTAAGTGGTAATCTGAACCGGTGACAATAACCAGTTTTCCTTTCTCCAGTTCCTCTATGCAATACGCGGTGTAAGATGCCAAATCGTCAAAAAATTGCTTGTGATAGGAAAACGAGAAACTTTCCTGCAACTGAGGCCAATCCAATAGCGCGCCATAATTCTGATAGTCACTCAGGATATTGCCTTGTAAGTCGGAGGGCTGCACGCTAAAACCAAACAGTAAGCTTCCATCCGATGCTCGCATTAAGCTATTTGGACAATTCAATCCATAATCATGTTTTAATTTCTCTCTCACTGCCGAATACATACAGCTCACATCATTGCCGTAAAACTCAGGCTTGAACTGCGTATTGTACTGCCAGCCGCTCGAAATAGATGGACGAGGCGTATCGATCAAATGGATGATCTCATTCAAGCTCTTTCGCGATAGCAACATATTCATATCAACAGGAATTTTTACAGACTTCGCTTTCGCGACGACTTGCACTGCGGATAGTGAATTACCCCCTAATGTGATGAAATCATCTTCCCCGTTCACATTACTGACACCCAGTACATCTTTCCAAATAATCTTGAGTTCTTCTGCCATACTCTTTGGCTGCGTAACGTCAGAAACTTGGCTTCTCGCTACACTTTGTGTAGACAATTGGGTTACGTCAGAGTCAACTTTACCTGAGAAAATGGCTTGTAGCCTTTTCACATCTTTAGGATATTCTTTACCTCGAATCGGCATAGGAGGAAGGTTTACCGAAGGTGCAACTGTCTCGTTCAATTCATGCTGCCAATCGACATTGACGTTCAACAGTGACAACATGCCCAGACTTTCCATGAGGCAAGTCTCCTCTTCTTTGCCACGACTAATAAGAGAAAGACAGACATGTTTTGCATTGAAATCCTGATGGTGTTTAATCAGCGACGACAAACCATTTCCAGGCCCCACCTCGACGAAAATAGCATCACCGCTTGCCAGTAATTCCTCCAGTCCTTGAGTAAAGCGCACCGGTTCACGAATTTGGCGAACCCAATAGTGCGGTTCCACCATCAGATTTTTAGTACTCAATTCTCCGGTCACATTAGAGATGATAGGAAGTTTGGGTTCAGAGAGTTTCACGTCACCGATAACTCGCTCATAATCAGCCAAAATTGGCTCCATATAACGGGAATGGAAAGCACGGCTGACTTTAAGACGCTTCGTCTTGATTGATCTGGATTCGCAGAGTTGCTCAAATGCGGTGATTTCCTCGTCTGAACCGGAGAGCACACAAAGTTCGCTGCTATTATCAAGCGCGATTTCCAAGCGGCCAAACAACATGGTTTGAGCCACTGTCGCCGAGCACATAACAGATAACATAGCGGCGGCTTCAGTGGACTGCATCAAACGGCCTCTGGCACAAACCATCTTAATAGCATCCGCGAACGAGAATATTTCAGCAACCGCTGCCGCGACATATTCACCTAAGCTATGACCCAACATCGCAGCCGGTTTAACGCCATAAGACGCGAGAACCTGCACCAGTGAATACTCAATAATAAACATTAACGGCTGAGCAAACTCGGTATTATACAATTTCTCATCATCTTCCCCTGCGAGGAAAAGCTGTTTTAAATCGATCGCGCAATACCCACTGGCGATTTCAAATCCTCGATCACACCATGTTTTGAACAGATCATTTGTGTGATAGAGCGAAAGTCCCATCGCTGCATATTGCATGCCTTGTCCCGGGAACAGATAGACCACTTTTCTCTCTGACGTCATGCCGTTGTAGAGATAATCAGAAGATGATGACGACAAGCGCTGCAATAAACCTTCACGATCTCGGCTATAAGCAACAAACAGATAAGGCATAACGTCTCTTTGCATTAGACGCAATGCCATCTCATTAATGTGACTATCAACTACGTTGCTTTGTATTGCTCGCTTCAACTGCTTCTTATAGCTGTCTAACGACTTTTCATCAGGGGCCGACAATACGATGGGCAGAACAACTGACTGCTCTTTAGTCAGTGTTTGTCGATTGACACTTGGCGCTTGTTCAAGCACTACGTGCGCATTCGTACCACCAATACCAAACGAGCTAACACCCGCTCTTAGCAGTCCCTGAGAATCATCAAGTCGGCTGTATTGATTGCTGATAATGAATGGGCTGTTGACAATATCAATTTCCGGGTTGATTCTGGCAAAGTTGATTGTCGGCGGCAGCTCTTTGTATTTAAGCGCCATTGTTGCTTTTATCAGTCCGGCAATACCCGCTGCCGAGTTCAAGTGTCCGATATTGGATTTTACACTGCCTAATTTGCAGAAGTTTTTCTTATCAGTAGCAAAGGCGTGTTTAAGCGCTTTGAATTCAATGGGGTCCCCCAGATGAGTGCCCGTACCATGCGCTTCAACAAAGCTTAACGTGTCTGCCGAGACATTCGCATCTTTAAGCGCGGCTTGAATCACGTCAATTTGCCCCTGATAACTTGGCGCGGTGTATCCAACCTTTCTGCCGCCATCATTATTAATCGCTGTGCCTATGATGGTCGCATAGATATTGTCGTTGTCTTTCAGTGCTTGTTGAAGTGGCTTTAATACCACAACGCCAACGCCATCACCAAAAACCGTCCCACTGGCTTGAATATCAAACGGGCGACACTTCCCATCTTTTGCATGGATCATTCCCTCTTCAGAGAGATAACCGGCTTTTGTCGGTAAAGTAATGGAAACGCCGCCAGCAAGCGCGATATCACATTCTCCAGCCCTCAGGGACTTGATTGCCTCATTGACGGCAACCAGAGACGATGAGCAGGCGGTAGACAGAACCATACTTGGGCCGGTCAAATTCAATTTATAGGAGACAATGGTCGCCATATAATCCTTATCCGCCACTGTCATTGCACTATATTGGCCCGCACTTCCCTCGGCCGTCGCCATCGCCTGAGCTAACCACTGCAAATTGCCTGACGCTGCCGCATAAAGACCAATTTTGCGCCCGCTTTCTTTGGGCTTAATTCCAGCGTCTTGCAGTGCCTGCCAGCAACATGTATGGAAGGCGCGAACTTGCGGGTCCATTTGCCTTGCTTCGTAAGGTGTATAGCCAAAAAAGGTCGCATCAAACTCACCCGCGTTAGGAAACACCCCTTTCGCTCTGATGTAGTTGGGATTATCTAATAGCGCCTGATCTATCCCCTCTTCAAGCAGCTCTTCTTTGCTGAATATCGATACGGATTCTTTGCCGTAAGTGAGGTTCTGCCAAAAGTCGTAAATGTTTTCGGCTTCCGGGAATGTCGCGGCAATACCAACAATGGCGATTTTTTTACTGATATCAGCATCGAGATCTTGGCTCCGTTGACTATTCAATGGAGCATCAAATTCTGCTGCCTTACTATTTTCAACCGAATCTAATGATATTTCCCCCACCATCATGGTGTTTTGCTCAATAATAAAACCCGCAAGTAATTCCGATGTCGGATAACTGAACATATCCACCACGGACAAATCAATATAAAGCGCTTCAGTAATACGCTTATTGACCTGAACCAGATCCAGTGAATTTGCTCCTAATTCAAAGAAGTTATCACCACTATTAATCGAATGGATTTTTAAGAAGTCTTGCCAAATATCCATAATAGTGTCGATGATCTTTTGTTTTGAAAATATCTGCTTTGAGAATGTCTGCCTTGAATGTGCTGAATGGGATTGATTAGTAAAAGGTCTAATATGGGCGCCGACCCATTGTTCAAATCGCTTATTCAGATCCCCGGTAGAAACAATTAACTGCGCCTCAAGAGGTGACTGTAAAACACGCTCTAAAATATAAAGACCTTCATCCGGCTCAATTAATAGCTGCTCTAATGAAGAACCTATGGCGTCATCAGCATTTTTACGCTCAAATACCCAGCCATCCCAGTTGATACTAATCCAAGGTTTACCCAACTGATTTTGTTGTTTCGCAAATGCATCAGCAAAAGAACTCACTGAACTGTAAGCCGAGAAGCTTAATCCCCCCAAAATAGCCGCAATGGAAGAGCATAAAATACAGAAATCAATTTGTTTGTGTTCTAATAGTTCTGCAAGCAATTGGTAAGAGTAAACTTTTGTATCAAACTGAGGCTGACAGTTCTCCATAGTAATATGGTTAATGCCTTGGAAAGAATCTCCCCGCGTCACACCGGCCGCACAGATCACCCCATTTAACGAGCCATATTGTGCTTCAATGTGACCAATAAGCGCTTCCATCTCCTGCCGATCACAAACGTCCGCCGCGTAGTAATCAATATCCCCTTCATTAATCAGAGATAATTGATGTATTCGATCAATAATTTCTGACTGAGGATGGGCTTTTATTTCAACATCACCCCACTGCGCTTTTTGCGGTAAATCCCTACGCCCCGATAAAATCACCTTAGCGCCATATCGCGTCACTAAATGTTCTGCAAACAGCAAACCCAGATCACCCAATCCACCGGTAATCAGATAAACCCCCTGTTTTTTGAAAAGCTGTTTTTTGGCAATAACGTCGGTAATCGGTTCATTATTCTCAAGCTGTTGGTAACGCTTTTCAAATCGCGCTTGTTGAGACCGTTTGACAATAAAACGCATATCGCTTGCTGTTAATTCTTGAGCAAGAATATCGCATTCTGCCTCAATAGATTCAGCCGTATCTAATTCAATAATTCGAGGATGGCATTTCGTGACTTCCTGAGCGATAACCTTAATTAAGCCGTTGAGCAGACTGTGTTCCGGCAATGCTGTAGTCGCCAATAATAAACGAAATTCAGATAAACGACCCAATTTCCCCCACGATTGCAGTAATAAGATGACAGAAAACCAAGATGTCGTTATGTCTTTGGTACCGGAAAGCGGCCAGGCAAAAATAATTGAGTCCGGCAAGAAACTCGTATTGACTAGCTCAGTCATTAAGTTATCAAAACTATTTTTATCTCCCGGTGTAACGCCAATTACTTGGCCGTCAACATAATACGCCGGCGACGGAATAACGAATTTAAGTTTTTGTCCCTCTTGGCTAAAACGCTCAGTAAACGCGTCACACCACGCTAAACTCGGCACAAAACAGACGATATTATTTGCCTGTCCAGTGTTTTCGGTCGGTAATTCGACAGGTTGCCACTGTTCGGTATACAACCACTGCGTTAATTCTTTTTTAGTTATTTTGGTTTCAGATGTCCGACCGGTCGCGGTAGAGGAAATATGATACTCACTTAAACTTGGCTCTCTGATGAATTGATAGCCCGGAAGACTAATACGCCCCGGAGAGACATTTTGGTATAAGGCAGTCCAATCGATAGAAATCCCCAAAGACCAAAGCGCTCCTAATACCTTAAGCAGGCAGGCTCGGTCACTCTCTTCCTCTAGTGGATGACGTAACAGATTAAACACGGAAATATTCGCGTGACTATCCGCTATTTGCTTCACAAAAGTTGAAAGAGTGCGTCCCGGACCGACTTCTAAAAATACGTTTAGCTCCGGCTCTTGCAGGCAAGTTTCAATGCCTTGTTGGAATTCGACGGCTTGGCATAAATGCTTGATCCAATAATCGGCAGAACACGCCTCTTCCGGTTGTATCCACTGGCCTGTGACGTTTGATAAGAACACCGCTTTTGGCGCTTTAAAATCCACTTTATCCAGTTCCGCTCGAAACTTATCGACGCCGGGCAACATCATCGCCGTATGAAATGCATGCGATGTCTTCAATAATCGACAACGGTAATTCTCTTGTGACAATCGCGCTTGTACCGCTTTAACCTCTTCCAAAGGACCCGCGATAACACACGAATTAGGCGAGTTAATCGTGGCTAGTGTCACTAAGTCCGTCAGAAATGGCGCAACTTTTTCTCTGCTCGAAGCGACACTGAGCATGGCTCCCGGTTCACACTCCTGCATAATGAGACCACGTGAAGCAACCAATTTAAGCGCCTCTTCCAAGGTCATCACTTCTGCCAATGTCGCGGCGACATACTCTCCCACACTGTGACCAATCATTGCACTGGCCCGGATGCCGAAACTTTCCAGACACTTCGCCAGTGCATAAGAGATAACAAAGATAACCGGTTGGGTGATGCGGGTATTTTGCAGTTCAATACTACGTTCTTCTGCATCCTCTCCATCGCTGTACAGAAGCGACAGCAGATCAATATCAAATTGCTCACGTAGCAGTTGATGGCACTCATCCACTCTAGTTTTGAAGATGTCTAGCTCGTGGTATAAACCTTTCGCCATCTCGACATATTGCGCTCCCTGCCCCGGGAACATAAAGACAAGACCGGGTGCATTGTCTGAAATCTCACGCCCCTCTGACTTACCACTTGCCAAACGAGACAACATGGCGCTCAATGTTTCAATACTATCCACAACCGCTGACGAACGGACATCAAACTCACCTCGCCCTAATTGCAACGTGTAAGCCAAATCGGTCAGATTGGGTTCTTGATCTGCATGTTGGATATGGTCATGCAGTTTACTCGCTATTTTAGCTAAACCTTGCTGGCTCTTGCTTGACAGAACGACGAGTTCTGAACGCTCATTATCCCTCTTTACCGACTGCGCTATCGATTTAACCGTCAAGTGCACATTGGTTCCACCAATACCAAAGGAGCTGACTCCCGCGGTTCTAATCTCACTGTCACTCTTCCAATGCCTTGATTTATCGATCAAAGTGAATCGAGTGTCAGACAATGAGTCAGGGATCGTTTCCGTAACATGGCATGACATCGGCAATGTTTGGTGTTTAAGCGCCAATATCGCTTTAATAAAGCTTGCTACGCCCGCCGCTGTATTGGTATGACCGATGTTGGATTTCACACTCCCCAAGACACAACTTTTGTCACTTGCCCCAAGCGCTTCTTTGATGCCCTCAATTTCAATTTCGTCACCAACCAAGGTTGCGGTGCCATGCGCTTCCAGAAATTCAATCTCATCTGGTTTAACACCGGCCATATTTAAGGATTGGCGAATACAATTTGCTTGTCCATTCGCATTAGGAGCGGTGTATCCCGTTTTGTCATGACCATCATTGTTGACGCCAAAACCCGCGATCACACCATAGATGTTGTCATTATCCCTCAGTGCATCCTCTAGCCTTTTGAGCGCCACCATCCCCAAGCCATCACTGAATACCGTGCCGCTCGCTTCTTTAGTAAATGGGCGGCAGTGACCATCAGAACTGTTGACCATTCCTCGCGCATAGACGTAACCGCTCTTAACCGGTGTGGTAATCGATACCCCACCAGCTAATGCAAGATCACATTGATGAGTGTATAAACTCTGACAGGCTAAGGTGATAGCCAACGCGGAGCTGGAACAGGCGCTTTGAACCGTTACCGCCGGTCCGGTTAGATTTAGTTTGTAAGCAACACGAGTTGTCAAAAACTCTCGGTCATTCAAAAGCGCGACACCAAACTGCTCCGTTGAATCCGTCACCTCTTTTTTTAATCGCTCCAACCATTGATGATTCGAGCCACAAGAGGCAAAAAGCCCGGTTATCGGTCTGTATTTTTGATTGCCATATCCGGCATCATCGAGTACCTGCCATGTCGCTTCATGTAACAACCTGAATTGAGGGTCCATATACTGAGCTTCACGAGCCGTATACGTAAATGCCTCTGGATCAAAATCAAACGAGCTAGATAACACGCCCTTGGCTTTAATGTAATTGTCCAACTGCAAAACAGCCGCAGGAACGCCTGCTTCAAGTAACTCTTCATCTGAGAAAAAGCGGATACCTTCATGACCTTCTAGCAGATTTTGCCAATATTCTTGAATGTTCTCACTGCCCGGAAAGCGTCCGCTCATTCCCACAACCGCAACCGCGTGTTGAGGGTAATGGTGCTTGGTCTCTTCGCTTGAAACGGATATTGGCGATGAATTCTGAGGTGTGCGTTTACTCTTTGGTAACGCTTGGTTATTACTTAGCGAGCAAATATGCTGAGCTAATTTCTCACAGTTGCTATAACGATAATAATCACTGATTTTTAGGCTCAAGCCATACTCGGCATTAACCTTATCATGTAATTGCGCAATATCGAGTGAACTCGCACCCGCATCAAAAAAGTTGTCTTTAAGGGTAATCGCATCTTTTGCAAAATGCGTTTTCAGCATTTCAAGTAGCGCTGTTTGTAAACTGGCTTTATCAAATGAATGCGTTCGCGCTTGGTGTACTTCTGCAACCTTGGCATGCTGAACCCTTTCTTTTTGGACATTCGCGACAGGTTTAAACTCAAGGCGATTCGGCAACGATTGATATTGTAGATCCGCCAACGCAGGCTGCGCCCTATTCTCATATTCCTGCAAAATGATGTGCGCATTGGTTCCACCCACGCCAAACGCACTCAACCCTGCCAATCGCACGTCACCATCATCGACTTCCCACGGCTTAGTTTCGGTGTTGATATAAAAAGGCGTGTTGTCCAAATCCAGTTTTGGATTAGCTTTTTTAAAGTGCAACGTAGGCACTAATGTTCTGAAATAGGTGCAAAGCGCTACCTTGATAAAAGCCAAAACTCCGGCGGCTGCGTCACAGTGACCAACATTAGACTTTACCGAGCCTAACGCACACGAGCCATTCCCCGGAAAAACGCTTTTTAACGCGGATAACTCAATAGGATCGCCAAGTAAAGTACCGGTTCCATGCGCTTCGATATAACTAATTTGTTCCGCGTCCACTTCCGAATACTCAAGCGCATCCTGAATCACACTCTTTTGTCCCAATTCGCTGGGCGCGGTAAAGCTGATTTTGTCACTGCCATCATTGTTTACCGCACTGCCTTTAACGATGGCAAAGACTCTATCGCCACTCTGGATAGCATCCTCAAGGCGTTTTAACGCAACAACGCCAACCCCGTTACTGAATACGGTACCGCATGCATTCTCATCGAATACGCGAGTTTTGCCGTCAGGGCTGTTAATCATCCCTTCTTGATATAGATAACCACTTTTATGAGGATGGGTAACACTCACCCCGCCAGCTAATGCAACGTCACACTCACCGGCTTGTAACGCCTGACATGCCATATGTATTGCTACTAAGGATGTCGAGCATGCAGTTTGAATGGTGACCGATGGCCCTCTTAAGTTCAGTAAATAGGAGATCCGCGTACAAAATGAGGGATCATTTAAAGTAGCAACATGGAACTGTTCAGCCGCTGAACTAAATTGTGTATTAAGCTCTTTAAACCAGGACCATTGGCTACTTGCTCCGGCAAAAACCCCCACTTTTCCTTGGTATGTTTTAGAGTCGATATTGGCATGATTTAAAGCTTGCCAGCAGTTTTCTATCATTAAACGGATCTGCGGGTCCATCCTTACGGCATCAGAATGGTTAATACCAAAGTAATCCGCGGCAAATTTAAATGGATGATTAATTATTCCCTTTGCCGAAATATAGTTTTCTCTCGAATACTCTTCTTTTGAAATTCCATTGGCTTTAAGTTCGTCTTCAATAAATGAGCTGATACCATCTACACCGCCTCGCAACATTTCCCAGAATTCACTTACGTTATCAGCGCCAGGAAATTGCCCAGCCATGCCGACTACAGCAACCTCAAGTCCAGTAAAACTATTTTCCATAATTAACCTTTGTTTTCGTTGTTACACAGGCGAGTAATAGCAGGATATCAATGCTCATACGGTGCTTGGTTATTGTTCAACGTACACTCCAAATCTGGAGCCAATAGAGCTGATCCTAATAGTCATGATTGAGCATCTCAGAAATAATATTTACTTTTCGAATAAATAGACGTCCAAGATACTCAAGACATCATCGCCAAATAAATTTGGCGTGATGGTTTTGATATATCCTGATTTTAAAGAACGGATTCTTTACGATAAAACTGTCTTAATGCATGTTGTGCAATCAAAACTTGCTGGATTTGACTGGTGCCTTCGATAATTTCCAGCACCTTAGCTTCTCGGTATAACCGTTCCACAGGATAGTGATTACACAGGCCATTACCCCCTAAAACCTGTACCGCATTATTTGCAACTTGAATAGCAGCTAAGGAACTCTGATATTTAGCAATATTGGTTTCCATTATTGCATCATGGCTACCTTGGTTTCTTAATTCGCCAATCTTCTCGCATAAGGCTTTTGCCGCATAAAAAACCGTTGTTGAATCGGTAATTAAGCCTTGAATTAATTGGTGTTGAGCAATTTTTTTACCGAACTGCACTCTTTTACGGGCATAGGTAATCATTTCCTCCAGAGCCGCATGAGCAATCGCCACCCCAGCCCAAGCGATACTGTATCGGCCATAAAAGAGCGCGGTATTCGCCACAAAGCTTAGCCCTGCACCTTCTCGTCCTATCAGGCTATCTTTAGGGATCTCGACGTTATCAAAGCTCAATTCGGATAGATAAGCACCACGACTAGCCAACAGTCCGGTCATGAGTGTCCGACTCAATCCAACTGCTTCTTTCTCGACCATAAAGGCGCTGATTTTGTCGCCATTCTTGGCAAAGACCAGAAACAAATCGGCAATTCCCGAGTAGGTGATCCACTTTTTATTACCGTTGATGCGATAACCTGAATCTGTCTCTTCATAGGTTGTTTGAATTGAGCCGGCATCTGTCCCGGCGTTCGGCTCAGACAGTGCAAAACAGGCAATTTTCTCGCCTTTACACATTGCCGGCAGATACTTTTCTTTTTGTTCCGCGTTGGCAAGTCTCACTAACGTTTCACCCACCAAACTGGTGTGGACCGTAAGCAATGCCCTGGCCGAATTGCAGCCTTTACCGATTTCTTCCGTTAAATAGCCGTATGACAATGGATCAATGCCACCACCGCCATATTCTGGCGGTAGAATAGATCCCAGAAATCCTAAATCGGCCATTTGAGTAATAACTTCTTTTGGTACGCCGCCTTGTTGGTCAAATACGCCAGCTTGAGGTCGAAGTACTTCATTTGAAAACTCTTTCGCTAATTTAACCAGCCGGTCTATTTTATTATTCATAAATAAAATCTAACCTTTTATTTTTTGGACAAGTTGTTGCATTCTTTCAATCGAAACAAAATTCTCTCTTTCAATATATTCATCTGGAATTGAGATCGAAAATTTATCTTCGATAAAGCATAGCAGTCTCATAGAAAATAAAGAGTTAACCAGACCGCTTTCAAAAATATTCGTATCGTCCTTTAACTCTACATCATCATCTAAATTGGTAATATTACTTTCAATAAAATAACGAATTTCTGTTGATACAACACATGAATCTTTCACACACTTATCCTTTAATTAATTTCAATTTTGACATAACGCGGAAAATCAGGAACTTGACTCAGATCGTGAGAGAAAATTATTGTATCATCTGAGAGCTCCTGACATTTTTTAAAACCAGCAAATTGATAGGTGACATACATTTGTCTATTACGCTGTGTCCGTTTAAATTCAGCATGCAAATTATGTGATTTTTCTTTAGCTTGTTTCATAATATAAGTCAGAGCGATACTGCCGACACCTCTGGACAGGGTTCTACATGACATCAGCAAAAGCTTTATATAATCCGTGTCACCTTTATATTGAACCAAGGCAAGACCTATTTTTCCGTAAGAGCCATATTTATCGACTAACTCAAATACAAACAGGTCATGATCATCAGCAGCCATAAGCTCGGATAATTCATCGCGACTATAAGTAATGCCGGTAGAATTAAGTTGATTGGTGCGTTGAGTTAACTCTTCCGCTCGCAGCAAATCTTCCTCTTCGGCTTTAGCGATATAGAATTTCATATCTAATTGACTGAGGAAATCTTCGGGCGTGCCGACAAATTTCTCTTCCTCATTTTTCCTGAGAATATCATCTTGATAACGACTCCTTCTCAGCTTTGCATCATCAGATATTTCCATGTTCGCAATTCGCGGTAAGTCTAGAATTGTCTTATATGCTAAAGCGTCAATACAAACCACTTCGGGATGTTTTGAATTAACCTCATCCCTCTCCATTATTTGGTCATCAACAAAAATAAAAGTATCGGTTGAAATATTCAGGCTCTTCTGAATTCTTTCTATCGATAAAGACTTTGGTCCCCAATTGATTTGCGGATAAATAAAATATTCATCCAGTTCAAATTCGCGAAGTTTAGCCATCGCATCACTGGCATCATTTCTACTGGAAATAGATTGCAAAATTCCCATGCTATCCAGTTTTTTGATAATCTGGGGAATATTTTCTTTGAGTTTCACCTCATCCTGCTCAGATAAAACCCCCTCCCAAATTGTATTGTCCAAGTCCCAAATCACACATTTGACCGGTTTATTTGTTACTTCAACTTGTGTGTCAATATGTTTCATTTTCACACTTTCCTAATTATTTGTATTTAAAGAAACCCATACCACTTTTTTTACCCAAATGCCCGGCATCGACCATTTTCTTAAGCAGTGGACAGCATCGATATTTTGGATCTTGATAGCTGTCATAAAGGACACGTAATGAATTCACCACGGTATCCAGCCCAATCAGATCGGCGGTTTCCAAAGGCCCCATCGCATGGCCATATCCATCTTTAAAAATCTTGTCTATATCCTTTGGAGCCGCGACGCCATCCTGCACCAAAAAAGCAGCTTCATTCATAAACAGGTGAGATAATCGGTTTGAAACGAAGCCGGGGTAATCTTCCACTACCACCGCACTCTTATTAATACTTTGCAGCAAGGCTTGGGAAGCCTCTAGCGTTTTATCGCTGGTATGGAAACCTTTAATCACTTCTACACATTTCTTAAGCGCGACGGGATTCATGAAATGCAGGCCAATAACTTGCTCCGGGTAAGGTAAACATGAGCCAATCTTAGTAATTGAAATACAGCTAGTATTTGCAGCGATGTAGGTCTTCTCATTAATGATAGAAGACAGCCGTTCATATACATTTTGTTTCGCGGCCAGATCTTCTTTCACATTTTCAATGACCCAATCACTCCCTTCAATTTCTTGATAATCACTGACCACTTTTACTCGTTCAATCAGCTCATTGCTATTCACGGATTTCAGTGAAGGTTCAAGCATTTGATAGAGCCTAAACTCCTTTTTTATCCGGGAAGGAATATTCTCAAGTACTGTTGGATCAATATCTAAAATGACGACATCGTGACCAAAAGCGGCGCACACCATCGCGGTGTCTAACCCCATAACACCTGCACCAACAATCGATATTTTCAAAGCAAATCTCCTTTTTAAAATTGTAACAACAGACTAGAAACTGACGTACTTGAAATACGTACAACTTTGATGATTGCAATTGAGCTAATAATTGAAATTAAGCTAATAGTTGAAGGGATTTTCAATTTGCCTTTCAGCTCTTGAATATCTTGGCAATGTAATTTTTAAACTGATGAATGTATCGTTGTCTTCCCTCTCCAGCAGCGAAAGTGTTCCATACGTTTTATTTTCTTATAGCTGATGACAGGCTTAGTACGCTACCGCCCCTCGCCGTGACCGATGCGCATAAGGTATGGTTGCTATTTTATGGGATGCTTTGCCAAGCACCCGCTCCCGCAGACGCTCGGCAAAACACAGCGGACAGTTAATCCTTCTTCTGCCGAATCGCGCCGTAACGCAACACGTTCAAAAAATCGGAATGAAGTCAATTTAAGTGATTTTTTCGTAGGGCAACTCAACCTGTTTCAGATAGTTATGTTTATCTTTGGTCGGGTCTTTAATGTTGTATGTAACAGATTGGCCTTCACCGCCTTACGCAAGTCATCGCTCAGCGTCGGCACTTTTAGAATGGTTTCTTGTTCTTTACAGAACGTGGTGTTGTCTAGCAGATTGGATTTCAGATCGCGGAAAGTCAGAGTGATATTTTCTTTACCGCCATTAGCAGACAGGATATGAGTTGTCCGCCCATAACTAGAATCGCCCAAGAATAGCAATCTTAGCGGCCACTCAACTTTTTTCTGTGCACTACCAGTATGGAAGCTCCGTTTAATATTAACGTGTACTTTCGGCACTTCGTTCATAAAGCTTTCAAACATAGTATTTATCCTAAACAGTATTTCATGAGAAGGAAGTCAGCCATGCGACATTGACAGGATGTACTTTGCTCCTGTTTTACAGAAAGACAGAGCAACAATGCTTATACATAAATTTCCATTAACAATAAAGCACAGCAAACTCTCGCACTAAAGTAAATTTTTTATATACAAAAAAGCATTATCAATTTATTTAGATTTTTATATCAGATTAGCTAATCCTTATAAATTTAATAAAACACTTTAGAAAAACTGATAATAATCATACTCAATAAATATTGATCATTCAAATAATTAATCATTCTAATAATATTACTAAAAAGTAAACTTTGGTGTACGGGATGACATGAAAGCCGTGACGCTAACGTTACGAAAACTATCTATGGGTTATATGCACAGGCTTGACTGGTACCTCGGGGAGACATGAGATAACGCCCAAGGCGTCATATCCATAGTGAGAGATGGCGATAAAATCGCTTATGATTCAGAGGGTAAGGATGAGGATGAGTGTAAAAGATAAACAAAGATAGCAGCGCTTATCCGCAAAGTGCTAAACAGGCGGCCTGAAAATTCGCCGCCCATGAAATAACAACTGTACAAAATTTTAAACAAGGTCTTCTTGGGGATGAGATAAGGTTGATACAGTAGATGCACGCGCGTTAAGGGCATCACTCACGATTGCCGAAAATTCATCGATCTCTATTGATAAAGGCTCATATCGCAACCATCCCAAAGTACAATCGAATAACGCTTCCAGTCGTACCACAAATTCAATCGCATCACGGGCAGGGATCTCCAGTCGTCCACGCTCAATTAATTCTTCCGCGCTATCACCTGTGGTGTCGCAGGCAACTTTGATAATCAATCGCCGAATGTAATTCTCTGATAGTGACATAATTTCTCCTTGAACAATCGTACTCAAGCCTTCGTCTCTATGGCTCGAATAATAGCAATAGGATCAACTTCCGCTAGTTTAAAACGACCTTTCACCTCTGCTGCGGTGTAAGTCAGAGCACGTTGAATATAGGTTTCAATTTCCTCAGTTATGCCATAAGGCACCAGCCCAAGCTGTTTGACCAATTGTTGGCATTGGCTGTCAGAGAGTAAATCGGCATGATGGGCAAGTAGGTATTCCTTACAGCGCTTAAACTTTCTTTGCCAGACTGCAACTTCATCTGCGATTGTAGCGGCAGAGTTTACATTCACAGCAATTTCAGGCACATGGTGTAACACCAAATCACGCAAAGCCGCATTTTCTGGCTCTGCAATTAGCTGTTGCAATGTGAGAGTCAGATCACGACAATGCAACAAACTGACGCCTATTCGCTCAGCGGCAATAGGTGATAGCGGCACTTGTACCATCCGCATCAGTGTCTGTTGCGGCCACATCGCTGAAAGCAGCAATCCCAGTTGCCCTGCTGTGGTATGCAAGATCTCCCATTGGTTTTGGTCAGCATCTGTTCTCTCCAGTTTTTCAACCATACAATCAAAAGCTTTCCAAGCGCCTTCAAAACCAGCAATGTAAGCTCCAGTTACCTCATCACGTACAAACTGGTTCAAGCAAAGTGCCGCTAGCGTTGTGGCAAAAGGCAATGAATAGACGGTGATACGTTGGATAGAAAAATCAACCACTTCTCGGTAAGCGGCATAAGCGCGAAACAACTCATGCCAGGGAGAATGACCAACCATTTCATACACATGTGAAACTTCATCGTTAGCAACATACGAGAAGTCATAAGCTGTATCGAACAGTACCCGTAACCAGAGCGCCAATTGATGGAGATCCTCGGCTTGCCAACGTGCGCCATCAGCACGCTGCATACGCAAGAAGAGTGTCCAAGTGCCTAACTGACAGACTCGATTCAGTGATACTCGCCATATAGGTTGCCATTCGACAATGCGCAATGCCAACGCTTCGAATACATGTAAACGGCCAATATTCTCTTCTGACGCATTTGGCAGTTCGGCAAATTCAACAATCAATTCTTTCTCATTGAAGAGGAAACTGGCTTTATGTACCACAAACGGTAGTGAAATCTCCAGAATGTTCCGTGCTAACCTCAACAGACAAGAGCGTGCATCACCAAAGCCATCCGCGATATTTATCAGTTTGCGTAAGGATGCAGGTAGTTCAGAACCAACTCCAGTTCGGAAACGAGCCAGCATCCATTGATGCAAGAGATTGTGTAGTTGATGAGCATTTTCTATAGGCAGTTGATCAGGCGCCATATTGTCGGCAATAGGTATCAAAACTTGCCAGCGTAAGAAGTCGTCGCCCAAACATTCCGCAACGTTTTCTTTCAACTCAAGCAAAAAATTATCTGGCATGGATTGATAACGAGCACGATCTATCCATCTTAAGAAAGAGCGTAATGCGGCCTTTTCCGTGGCAGAAAGCGCCGACAGTTGGGCAAATGCGATCCAACCATCCAGAAGATCCAAGTAACGCTGATGTGTGATGGGATCACGTCGATCAACCACATCGGTTAATACAGCTTTAAGCACCTGATCATAAGTATCCACCAGATCAATGCGACAAAGGCCCTGCAATGCCGGTAAGTTTGCTTGATGTAGCGTCTCCATTAGGCTGGCGGCGGCTTGCAGTAAATCGGCTGCTTCTCTAGCTCCAGCTAATGCACCGGCAGCCTTAAAGCATTTCAGCGGAGTCAAAAACGCAAGATAGGCAGCAAACGCTTTTGGGGCACACACCAAGCTAGCGAGCATGGTCGGCGCTAGTTGGCCGTGATGTATTATCTCTAATAGAGAGGCCGGAGAAAGCGTGGATTCTGTTGCACTGACCAGCGCATGTACAATATTTAGTCGCTCAGTATCCTCGTAAATGGGCAGAATTTCTGTATCTGCGAGTACATAGAGTACACATTCTAGCAACATGCGTGCGTCGTTATATGGTGCAGCTATCGCAGCATCGACTAATGACGCCAGTTGGATGGCCGGCAATTTTTCAATCCATGCCTCGGTTTTAATGACCTGCATAATTAAGCGCAGATCATTGAGCCGGATGAGCCTGCCTGCAAGTGTTGGAATAGCTTTGCATAAGCGCGGTAACGCAGATTGCGGATTGCTTTTAACGATGAAAGCACAGAGATAATCTGCCGTTGCATCCGTTGTCGGCCAATCAGAAGGTAAAAACTCAGTCGCTCCCTCTCCTGCCTGTGCAAGGAGCCAACCTGTTAAACTGGGGCTTCGGACAGCATTACCATTTTGCAACCAAGTGTCGGTTGGGAAAATCGTGCGCTGTTTAAGTGTGGTATAGCTCTTTTCCGCTAACATCGGTAAGCCAGTTAACGCATTTTGCAGAATATCGGTAACATGTTGAGATGTAAGCTCGGTTATTGACAGGGATTCACTGTCGTCAAACACACGTTGTACTGAGGCAGGTAAATTAACCGATTCGACTGTTTCCGTTTTCAGTTCGATAAGCGGCTTTTGTGCACTAAAGTAGGCCAATTCCCCCATGCTATCAATGACTACCCAAGGAACAGCGGGTATATCCGTTAGTTGGGTAAGAAAAACCGGCAAATTTTGTTGGCGGAACATGATACCGGCGTGTTCACTAGCCACTCCAGATTCAACGAAAACAGCGGTAAGCGCCGCTTGTACAGATGAGGGAAGACTCAGGTAACGAGACCAGGCATCATCCAATGTCGATGCACAAAGGAAGCTGCCTGAAGAAGGAGCCGAAGGAGGCAGTAGTGCTGTCACCGGTACTGCTCGCATACAACGCGCCAGCTCGGTTCGTACTTCGGCGGTTAACCGTTGAACACGGCGTTCAAGCGTGTAACCGGGTGCCGGGCGCACCTGCACTAACCAAAGTTTATCTACATGTACCTGACGTAATTGTGTGCCATACCACAAGGGAGCGGTTAATGTCGGCCAATGATAGGCTACTGAGTTTACCCTTGATCCGGGTGATTGTGCTGCTGCAAAGCCAAAACCAAACGCCAGTTCTCCCCGAACGCCGTCAGAAGCGTCTAAGGTCAGTCCGGTGGCCGATACCAGACCATGATCTGTTTCCAATACCCACTCAGTATCCAACGCACTTTCAGAAAAATGTTGATGCAACTGCCTGATAATTTTGTACAAACTATGACATACATCGGCTGTCAGATAGGGAGCCTGTAAAGGTTCCACTCTGGGTAGAGTACCTTCAATCAACCGTTGAACGAAACAGGTGATTGGCTGTGGTTGATAATCAGGATTGATTAGCCGTTGTTGTGCGATAGCTTGAGATGCAAATCCACTGAAAGTAACCTCAGCAACAGTGTCGGCAAAATCTGCTGTACGACGGCAAATCACACTCGCATAGCCACCTGCATTAACGAAAACCGCACCATCTTCCAAACCTGCGCTACGAACAATCCAAGGAGGCGGGCCACATACTTCCTCTACTTGTTTTATCCAATCGTGATGCTCCGTAATATGTTTGCTGTAGATGGTGCGTAGCAAAGCAACATCAGCATGTGGAAAAACCTCGGTGATGGCAAGCGCCTTATCGGCAGGAAGCGCCAGCAAAGGGGGAATAAGAGCCGAAAAATCGACGTGTCGGGCGAGCTGTTGTAATCGTTCAAATTTTGCAGTCATACGTTTTATTTTCTTACCTTTAAAACCAGAATCCCAAACGAGTTTTCCCGTTGAATAAGTACGAGTTGCGACTTTCATACCAACCCTAATGCTCTACCTGATATCTCTATTATTGATATCAGGTTTTTCTAGGTAAGTTTTTGCATTTTACGGTAGATCAAAACAGTTAAATAGGAAGGTAATTCTCTTAAATGCTCTACTATTTTGGTGCGGTTATTTAGAGTGCTTCCTGAAAAATAGCGATATAACGCCTATGTCTAAACACAGCAAGAGGAATATAAGAGAGCCAGATATATCTCTCTGATAAGCAATTATGTATTTCCTCCTAATCAACACTCAAAATATAAAAAAAGAATATTTCGTCACAAAAAAGTTTTAAAAATATTATAAACCTCCCTGTCAGTTATCGAATATTTATACGGAGGTTTATCAAATTAATCTAGCTTAAGTCTTCTTCCATTAATCGTCCGAACAAATCTGGTACGTTTCTTTCGTTGATAACCTTTAAATGCCTATGTCAACGGAAGAGGGCGATCTTGGATAACGGTTTTCATGACGAGGGTAGATATTAGGCGCTGAACGCCGGGCATGCTAGACAACCGTTCGTCATAGAGCTTCTGAAAAGCGGGCAGATCATGAGTAACGACGTGCATGAGATAGTCAGGATCACCGAAAAGCCTTTGCGCCAAAATAATCTGCGGTATTTCCGTAACGGCATCTTCAAATGACCTGATTGCCAACCTGTCCCCTTCACGCAAGGTTACGAACACAATCGCGGAAAAGTTAAAACCAAGGCTAGCGGGATCAAGGTGGGCACGATAGCCCCTGATAATCCCCGATTGTTCCAGTGACCGTACCCGGCGATGACATGGTGAAAGGCTAAGTCCTACCCGTTCAGCAAGGTCGGTCACGGAAAGACGACCGTCCGCCTGTAGTTCAGCAAGAATCTTGCGATCAATCTTATCCATTTGAAAGAATCTCTCTTTTATCCGCATCAAAATAACCAAAGTTGGAAGCACATTTTAACGATAGAAGGATATTCTTTCCACTGATATAAACAGTCCGGATGTACTCATATTTTTCATCAAAATGGTAATTCGGAAATGAGAATAATAAGGTGGAAATAATATGCGTATTTACTCATGTTGCAGGAATCTTTCAGACTGGAAGACACTACAACTTGTGACTGTAGAAGCTGTAACCCTGCAATCCGATTGGGGAATAAAACTATGGAGTTAAGTCTGTTTGCTGCATTCTGGGTTGTCTCCATTCTGCTTATCATCACTCCAGGGGCAGACTGGGCTTACGCCATCTCTGCTGGTATGCACGGCCGTGTAGTAATTCCTGCGGTCACAGGACTACTATGCGGGCACCTCATTGCGACAATTGTTGTGGCAGCCGGTGTGGGAGCACTAGTTGCTGGTACGCCAATCGCTCTGACAGTATTAACAGTAGCCGGAGCGGGTTACCTACTGTGGCTCGGCATTAACATGATCCGTCATCCTTCCGCACCAACAACAAGCGATGAGCGGGAGGTAGGTTCCAGGTCCCAATGGGCGATAAAGGGACTTTGTGTCAGTGGCCTGAACCCGAAAGTCTCCTTGCTATTCCTGGCACTGTTGCCGCAGTTCACCGATCCGACAGCCAGCTGGCCGATCCCGGTACAAATTATGGCATTGGGCCTGCTTCACATTTTAAGTTGTGGTGTAATTTATCTGATAGTCGGATACGGTTCCCGGGCAATCCTAAAAACCCGCCCACAGGCCGCGCATATTGTCAGCCGGGTATCCGGCGCTGTAATGATTATCATCGCGGTACTCTTATTGGCGGAACAGTTCCTCTGAGAATGTAACAAATGTCTGATATCACAATCACACAAGTGACCGCTCCCTGCCGTAAACGGCAAGTCTTCCCACTTCTCGGCCGCCACCATCGATATGACGGATTGACGCTGACCTCCGTGGACAGAAACGACGAGTCCCGCCACTTGTAATTCTGTTGTGCCCTTGCTCTGGATGTTGATCGCCGCATTGATATCGCAGTCATGTTCGACACGACAGAAAGGGCATTGCCAGATCCGCTTACGCAGCGGCATTTCCGGCACTTTGTGACCGCAGCAATGGCAGGTTTTCGAGCTGGCGAACCACTGATCCAGTTTGACCAAGTGGACGCCCGCCGCCGCGGCTTTGTATTTCAGTTTCATGATGAAACTATGCCAGCCCGCATCCCCGATAACGCGGGCAATGTGGTGATTCTTCATCATGTTTGTCTATCTCAGCGTCTATAAAACACTTTGATAACATCATCTCATCCCACACCACAAATATTGAGGTTTTCATCTTCTTACGCATTGAAGTGATGAAAGTGACTTCACGCTTCATTAGCTCGTTCATAAGGGATTGGCTGATATACCCTTTTATCTCCGTAAAGAGAATCCATTAGGTCTTCTGCTCATTCACGAACAGGCTTGCGACCAGCCACATTGGCTGCAGTGATTTTGTCTGCCACGATTTCGCCTTGATGATTGACTATCAGATGTAATTTAAGCCCATAAAACCATCCTATCGTGGTTTTTTTCCATCAATCGTCCAAACAAACTGATGTATTATTTTTCACTTTGATGAAAAGGTGAATAGATACAGTGGTCGGCTACCATCGCCTTACTCAAATGGAAGAGATAGCGACTAAGCAACCGAGCAGCCACTGCGGCTGCCCCGTGGGCACCTTGCGAAGCATCACCGATTTCGACAAACTCCATACCAACAATACGGAACTCGCTTAACAGCCGTTCAAAGCAAGCCAACAAAGGATAAAAATTCAGCCCCCCCAGTACAGGTGTTGCTGTCTGCGGTACCTCTGTACCAAACAGCACATCGACGTCAAAACTGATGAACCAAGGTAAAGAGCGATCCATATTCCTGAATAGGCGCTCATAGCCCGCTGTTTCTGCTTCAAAAGCCGAAAGCATATAGAGCTTAGGATCTACTTCTAACTGGAGGTTCTCAGTCGGTTGATAAAAATAATCTCGTATACCAACCTGCCAAATTGATACAACATGCGACATTCGACGAACCCAGTGCATGACATTAGCATGGTTAAGCTGCGAATCGCAGGGAGCTCCCATAGCATACAAATCAGGGTGTGCGTCAAACTGCAACACCCCCAGACGTGGATAACGTTCACCTAAAGCCCTTATGCTATAGAAAGCCTGAGCATGATCACCCCCCAAAATAATTGGACATGCATCCCGTTCCACAATATTACGGCACACATAGGTAAGCCGTTCACCAACATCGGTTGCACTATCCATACTAGGACGGTATACGACATCACCGAGATCGAATAAACGCAGATGTTCTGGCTCCAACCGAGTACCGAAATCAAGGTCCAGTAAAACCCCTTTTCCCGCTGTACCCAGAGGATGTCTCAAGCACTGTACCAACTGAGAACGTACGTGCTGACCCCCACCTGCAACCGATATCTCTCCTCCGGTTGTCGTCAAAATAGGAGCATGCAATAGCACGGCATCATCGGACTGGAGTTCATCAAGATCAAAGACGCTAATTGACTGTCCCGCCGGTTCCGGTGCCGGTATACAAAGCCCACCTTCCAAGGCAGTACTCGCCTCTTCCGGAAATAGAAAATGGTACTTCACCATAGCCTCAAATACAGAGGGCCCCAAACGCTGGGCTATCATTGCCCCAGCCAGAACCGCCTCTGACTTTATCTGTTCCAATAATGATCCTATTTTGCTGGACACCCGCAGTCGCTTAGTTCCCGAGGGAATACTGATCTCTATACGCCCAGATTCAATAGGATCGTAGCGCAGCCCAGGGTGAATACGGTATCTAAGGTTTGGTCGATCCTTCATGAGGTCATCCCTCCTTCCAACCAAGGGAGCAATTGGTGAAACTCTAGGGCTCGCGCACAATTGGCTACTTTACAAGCAATTTCTGGCGATACAAAATTCCTAGTCAAGCTAATAGTTGGCCCTTCATTCACTACTTCATGCCACCAAGTTGCAGGAATGTATAATAAATCGCCTTTGTTGACCTCTAGGTAGCGCCACTCTCCCTGGTCGCAACGGGTTTCAAGCACTTGTAAAGCTTGGGCTCTCTGTTGCTCATACTCATGGTCCCAACAAGCCGGCGCATGTAAGGCTAACCGTTTCCTGCCCTCAATCACGGCCAGCCACGCATGAGTTTCCAATACATCGTAATGGAGAGCCGTACCTGAACAATCGGCACCAATGAATATCCATAGAAGAGGCTTGAATAGCTTCTCTGGAATACTTTGCAGCAAATCACCCACAGCGGGTATAGCCTCATTGAAGTCCTTCAACATATCTGGATTATGCTCAAAGAATCTCCATCCAGAAGCATACAAGTTAGCCAACCGTCCTTCACCGCTTTTCAAAGCCTGAATATATTCACATACAGGAACTTCAACCTCGAACTCTCCATTTGCATTACTCAGTGCCAGCTTCTGCTCCTTCATCCCTGCGAAGAATTCCCAGCTCCAGCGCCGGTGAGCAACCCAGTCCAAAGTGACTCCCGTTAGCAAAATAGGTGACATCAACATCATTTCACTCATTTTTAGGGCCCATTGATGTTAGTTCCGGCACAGATTGGTCTTCACGATGCAGTAAACGCTGAAAAAGGCCATTGCGTGCCTCCAATTCACTCGGCGTCCCCATATCGATAATCTGCCCTTGTTCCATGACCACAATCAGATCAAAGCGACTCAATGTCGCAACACGGTGGGTTACAACTACCACCGTGCGTTCTGGCATTTTATCGAGCAAATAATTGAGGATACGAGTTTCGGAAATTGTATCTACCGAGGACGTTGCTTCATCAAAAATAAGTAATGGGGATTTCTTAAGCAAAGCGCGAGCAACACTCAAACGCTGCCGTTCACCAGTGGAAATTGACGCACCACGCTCTCCAACCAGAGTATCCAGCCCCTGAGGCAACCCTTCCACCAACATCATAGCTTGCGCCATTGTCAACGCATGAGAGACCTCTTCAGAGTTACTGACAGAAGATCCATAGGTTACGTTTTCCCGTACAGAACGGTTGAACATCAAGGCAGATTGCAAAGCTTCACTCGACACTCGATGCAAGCTGCTCATCGAAAACTTAACTAAAGGCAATCCATGCAGTTCCACTGTTCCGGAATCCGGTACCATGTCACCACGCAGCACAGCTAACAGAGTAGACTTTCCTGATCCAGATGGTCCCACAATGCCCACTTTGGTACCTGGTTCGATACGCAGGCTAATATCACGAAGTACAGGTGTTGCACCATAACTGCTGCATACGTTGGATAACACGATTTGTCCTGGTACCGGTAATATTGGTGGAGACTCGTTTGACTCGATATCCACTGGAATTGAGGATAACTCTCGTAAGCTGGACCGTAGCACCCCCAAAGAGTCAAAAATATCGACAAAATGAAATGCAACGGACTCGAAGTGCCAGGATAGCGAAATGATAAGGGAACAGGTCGTGATTAGCTGGGGCAGTGTCAGTTGACCTTGCCCATATTGTAGACCAATATAGAGCAAGATAGCTATTCCAAATAACCATTTGTAAGTACTTTCAATCAGCAACACAAATACCCAGTAGCTACGTACCTGCCGACAGGCGTAAAGATCTTGTCTCAATGCCTGACTGAAACTGTGTCGCTCCGAGCGATAAGCAACAAAGCTCCTGATCAAAGGTACGTTAGTCACTATCTCCGCCAGATCTGAGATCACTTTGGCATGAGCATCGCTGGCATCCTCAACAATATTCATACCGGTATAGGCTAAATAACTGGAAAGCAATAAGGCCGTCAGCATCCATATCCCAGCAGCCATTGCCATAGGTCCAGATACACTGACCAATACCAATGTGGTGAGAATTGCCACAGAAAATAACTTGACCACTGTCTCCGCCACCAAACCCACAACGTTTTCCAGGCTATTAGAAGCTAACTCAACACGTTCAACAAGATTGCCGACAGAGTTTTCCGCCAGATTCATCGGCTTAGCATGCATTAGCCGGGTAGTAAGATGGTCTGTCACACCAATACGCAGGTTTTGGCTTGAATACAAAAGGGCCAAGCTGTGAACAGCTTGCAACAGTGGCGCAGACACCCAAAGTGAGATAATAATGGCAAGCATCATCAACACTTGTTCCTGCTGACCTTGCAAGGCTAGCTCAGTCAACCCACCCAGCACATAAGATTGACCAACATTACATACAGTACCTAGCACGGTAGCGACAATCATGATAATAGTACTTATCGGCGCACAAGCCAGGATCGCGGCACGAATATACTGATATGTACGGTTACTTGACTGTTCAAGCGGGATCGCCTTTGGCTTGGCAATATTTAAAGAGGCCAAGCGAGCAATGCTATGCCGCCAGGCCGATTGAAAAATGGATTGCATTAGGATCCTCATAGGGGCTCAATTAGCAAGCCGCCCAAGCGAACTATCGTCCTGACGAGTTCAGCCACAGCCGCAGAATTGACCTTTCCAGTTACACTTCGCTCCAGTACCTCATAGGGTACCCGTTCGCCAGAATTCAACAGTTCACACAAGGTTGCAAAGAGCTCATTAGGGCGCCCCCAGATTACTCTACGCCTAACCAGCAACGCCTGTCGGTTGCCGAGACTCATGCACAGCAAAGGGCAACATGGGTGAATACGCAAAGTGCCGCGACGCAACTCTGCCTCATCCACGGGAGCAGCCATCACTGTACTCAACTCGGGCGGCGTTATGATGAAACCATTGCTACGCACGGCCAAACGCCTAAGCTGAGCCAGTTCCCGCAAAGAGATAGGTTGTTCCGCCACTGCCGCAAACGACTTGGCATCCGGCGCAAATAAACGTAAACCTTCCGCACTCTCAAGCTGCACATTATCCGGAAACAGAGTGAGCCCTAATGTTGCTGAGAACTGCCGCGTTTCGAGAATATGAAAATCCCCCATCGGAATGAACAAGAGATCGCCAGGTTGCAGCTCATACCGCAGAGCATGGGGTAGAAGTGCTTCATAGTCCGTTGTAGATAGCATTCCCCCACTCAGTTCAATGTACTTATCCCGAGGCCACACAAACGCGATTTTACTCGCTGGCCCCAAGTGCCAAAGCAAGGACTGGTCTATATCATCATGCACACCAAACGGCGTGTAGCCGTAGTTGCCAAAAAACGCATAGAAATCAACACCACAGTTGGGGGCAGATCCTATGGCCTCAAACAACGGCGTCAGCATGTTTTTTTGCATCTGCTCGGCAAAGAAGGGACTCCAAGCACTCAAGCCGTTGAACGTGACACAAAACTCATCACTTTCATTGGCCTTAGCCAAACGCTGATTCAGTGTCAGATCAGTTTGCGATGCCAAAGATATCAAGGCATCTGTAATAGTGTAGCGCTGTCCTCCTCCAACCCAAGAGCGTACACGAGGTTGTTCGATCTGAGAGAAACGAGTGAACATCTGACTCACTACTTCCAGAACCTGAGCGTAACCAGGCATGATTGCTTTCAGATGTGCGGGCGACTTCAATCCTTCTGAAGTTTCCAAGAGTTGTAGTGCCCAGTTTTGATCAATATCCATAAAATATCATCTCACTCATTGCACAAAATGTGGATGGCGAAGATGAACCTATCAACGCCTTTTCATCAAGGTTCTACGCGGCAAGCTGCAATCCTCCTAGCCTGCGCAACTGCCCCACGGTGACAAGCAATGCATCCAACGATACTCTTCCGTCAAGCTTCTCATACAGCTCGCGCACACTGAATGGTGTATCAGGAATGACTTTCATCAATCTGACACAGACTTCATTTCGAGCAAGGCGAATGCGGTTCCCTCGGACAAAAACCAACAAATCTTCCTCCACCTCGATAGTGGTTAGTGGAAAATCCGGATCGCGAATCAAACGGGTATCTGGAGTCATCACATCGTCTTGAAAACGGACAAAGGAATAGCGCAGATGCCGACGGCTTAAAGCTCTTGCCATGCTCTCAGCATGTATTCGCCTTAACCATTCTGCCTGAGAATACTCACTCTTTTCGGCCCGCTTGACGACTTCATCGATAGAACCTTGGAGGCGCTCTTCGGTAATAGCATGTTGAAGAATTTTCTCAGTCACCTTGGCATCCGGATATTTTGATACTGCAAATGCAACACCAATTGAGAAACCATCTGTATTGCCAATATGGAACCAATGTGGTGGCAGCAAAAAGACATCACCCGCTTCGATGACAAAAGTCTTGCCATGTGGCACCAAGCGCTCTGGCTGGAAACAATTCTTTCGTTCACCATTCAGAAGATGAAACTCTTCTTGACTAAAGAGTGTCATCTCCTTGACCGTGGGACCAGCATGGAAATGAACGACGGAGGAATAAGGATCATCAATGTGAATGCCAAAAGGGGTATAACCATAGTTTCCAATGAACAATGTCACCTCAACTGTACTGCACCAAGCGCCTTGAGCTTCTACGACCGGCGCAAAAATACGAGCTCCCATCCGAGCTAGTTGATCGGACCATTGCTCAGCACCATTAACAATAATACCAAACTTGTGCCCACCAGTGGCCCTAGATACATAGTCCTTGAACGTTTCTCCCATATTGGGCTGATTAAACAAAACCTCATTCTCGTACTGAGGACTCAACATGCCATTGATATATACCCGGAACAAGCCACCTATAGCTCGTTCAACCTCTGTAGACATGCTAGCGAATAGATCAAAAAATAAAGCATCATTAAAAATCGCCGGTTCAAAAACCCTCTTCAATAGAAGAGGGGCCATTTTGCGCGGAGCCTTGACCGGATCATATTCATAAACAGCGCTGGAGGATTCATGAGTACAAATGTGCTCATAAAGCGGTTCCAATCGCTGCATAGACGATTCTGAGATCAAGGCATTGTATTGAATCACGTCAGACATCATATTACCTTCGACGAATATGTCGAACAGGTCGAGCCATTGAAATCTGGGGGATGTCCTCCACAACTTCTAAGCCGAGGTCTTCAACATTAGCCTCTACTTGATTAGCAGCTACATCGTTGCTTTCCATTGCTGCGTTGTTGTCTTCTTGCATGATACCCTCCAATTGAATAAGTTCATTTGAGTAAGTTCATTGTTATGCCCATAACTTTTGAGCAACAATAAAATAACAAACCCGTTTTAACACTTCAATAGTCCTGAAGAATAACTACAAATAATAGTTAAAAAACGCCACTACTTTGGCTTAAATAATTAAAATTTTTGTATAATTTAGGAATAAACTACTGAATTACACCTACTTTTCTTATAGGTATTTCGGTGTCTAAATACATATCGGGTTAAAGAAATGTTTTACTCAGGGCCAATACTGATAAACAACAGCAATTAAGCATGATCTGAATTTGCCGGCTATGTAAAGCATAAAAGCTGGCTAAAGCTTTTCGGTTTTTTTCAAGACTTTTAGCCAACTTAGTAGCCAATGCCTGCAACGGTTATTCGTTCATAACTTCATATGTCATAAGGTTATTGAACATATCAAAAACAGACAACGGCAAAATCTATTTACAAGCTCATGCAATAATTCCCATCAATTTTTTCAGCCTTTTTAATCATGCTTAGCGCCAAACCCTTGGGAACGGATCAACTGATTCATTACTTTTAGATCGACCAATAGATCGTCGATATCATTGTCTAATAGACGCTGGTGCATTTCGCTAAATACCACACTCATTTCTTGTATCCCTTGGTAAGTCAGAGATCTCACCTCTTCGAATTGGGCGCTATCAGCATTTTGCTCCTCTAACAAAACACAACGTTCCAATGCCTTGACAATCATTGGTAAATAACGGTTGAGAAATAACTTACCGGGAGTGACATCCCTGGCATCAGCCTGCATACAGCCAATAATCGCCTGCGTTTTCCCCTCAATCAGGCTAACCAGTTCCTGCATCTCATACTCCATACCAGACTTATAACGCTTGATCTGAGCCAATTGCTCATAATATTCAGCAAACTCTGCCTGTGTCTCATCTTGCCGACGCTGCTCCTCTGCCTGTTGACGAGCAACCATCTGTTGTTGCTGTCGCAGCGCTTTCTGCCGTCGAAAATTATTCCAAGACTCAATCAACACCGTTACCAGCACGACAACAAAAAATGCGACACCAAACCAAACAGGAATCGCATGGGCATCAATTTTAAACAACGCGGCAATAGTACTCGCTATTATCAGTAATAACGGGAACTTGCTTATCTCTAGTTTACGTTGTCTGATAATCGTGATGAACAAAGCCGCTAACCCGCCAAACAACAGGGCAACGGCCCACAGCCCCGCCAGCGGACTCAACACCACCACTAGCCAACCGGCCAAAGTCGCCGGCCTATATGGACGTGACGGATAGAGAGCCAACAATCCGATATAGACTGATAACACCACTATGGTGGAAATATGACCATTACCCGCAGGCAAGGCCAAAAAAGACCAAGGAGTATACAGGACAATACAAGCCAGTATAAAAGCGAGGATAAAGACTTTGATATGAAACAGTACACGTGACAGAGACCGCTTGATGCTACCAAACAGGGACATGGCTTCCTGTTCCTGCTGCTGTGCCGCATCACGGTCAGACGATGATTGAGGTGTAGGCATAGGGTATTTTACTCTTCTTAATATCTATTACTGTCAGGAAAGCACCTGATAAGATGACTAATATTGTGCATTAGCCGCCGCAGTTAAACGCTGGCGTAAATTACCTTCCATTGAGGAGAGTTCTTTCTCAATCTCAGTCCGCTTAATACGCGCTTCTGACGCAATGCGCATGGTATCCTCAATCGTATTGACTAAACGGCTCTGCACATCACGCAAGGTTTCAATGTCAACGATAGAGCGTTCCACTTCAGTAGCCGTTGCAATGCTGCTCTGTTGCAGGATTTCAGCATTTTTGCGTAATAATTCGTTGGTCGTATCGGCCACCTCTTTTTGCAATTTAGCCGCTCTACTCTGAGCTTTCAGTGACAGATTGAGTACCATCTGACTTTTCCAGATTGGCAATGTAGAAAGGATGCTACTCTGGATCTTTTCCGCCAGTTGCTGGTTATTATTTTGTACAATCCGGATCTGCGGAGCTGTCTGTATAGCAATGGTTTTTGACAGTTCCAGGTCGTGAAGACGGCGTTCAAAGCGATTAATATTTTCCAGCAGATCTTTAACACTCTGCGCATCCATCATATCTTGAGACGTTTCAGCCTTTCTCTGTAATGAGGGCAACTCCACCGTTTTAATCTGTTGCAACTTCTGTTTGCCCGCTTCAACATAGAGCGATATCTCTTTATAGAAACCCAGATTGCGATCGTAGAGTTGATCTAACACCGTGATATCACGCAGCAAGTTAAGCATTGCGCTATCCAGATGAGTGGCGATGGTATCGACCTGTTGTGTTAGCGTCTTTTGATCAATCATAGTGCGTTCAGCTTTCTTAAAAATCCCGCCGATCAACGGTAATTTTCTCAGAAAGCGACTGCTTTTCTCTTCTGGGGACAGCGCATCATGTTCACGAATAAACATGACCAAATCCGAGAGTTTTTGGCCTACTTCATCAGCTTCCTTGGTTTTTACATTCTCCAATAACGTATCAGCAAAACGGGCAATCCCTCCCATAGGTTGAGCGCCATAGCTGATCACCGCCGCAGGTTGCGAAATATCGATCTTTTCTATTAGCGTATTGATGTGCTCCTGATCAATCAGAACAGTTGACTCATTGAGAGCCATATCACGACCAAATGATGGGATAGGTATAACTTTAGTACTCATAAAATAATCCTGTTAGCTGAATTTGTATGGAAAATAAGAAGTTATTATATGGCGTCTAAGACGTGTTTAAAACAAGTTCTATTTTCTGATCCGCTTGTAAATATTAAACATCGGCGCAAAATACCTGCATAAACCCGCGTTGTAAGCTAATTAGGTAAGCTTTATTGTACTGAATACGTAACGCACCCTAACCAGACAGGAATTATTCAACAACGATATTTTTGTCAAACTCATCTAATGAACAGATTTAAGCGGATTTCCTGCATTAACATAGAAGAAAAACTTGAATTATCTAATTCGCATTATTATCGGTATTATTGCAATAATTGCTCATAAACTAATTTTTGATTATAGTAAATAAAAACATGTCAATAAAACCAGTATGTATAATTAAACCTGATTATCACTTAAATTCAGCTCCCATAGGCGTATACTTAAAATAAGTCTGTGTGGAGGTAAATGAAAATGGCTAAAAATCAGATTCAATTCCAAAAAGGCATTTCTATTCATGAGTTTATTTCA